>NZ_QZEG01000113.1:0-4009 GCF_009917605.1 Anaerotruncus sp. 1XD42-93
TTTGTTTATATTGCCGCTATCGCTATTTTGTTGATTTAGCTCATCCTTCCCTATTTTTCAAACAAGGCCTAATCTCTCGCTTTCAAATTGATTACTTGTAACGGGAACGGAACAGGGGCCGCAGTTCGGAAATAGGGGCCTTAGTCTCAATCAGCTGACGCATCCGTTCTTCGGCAGCGGCGATTTTCAGGCATTCCTCCAGCACCTTCTCGGCCAGTTCATAGGGGACAATACACACACCGGAATCGTCGGCCACCATCAGGTCGCCGGGGGTGACCAGCTTGCCGCACAGAGTGACGGGACCGTTCATCTCCACGCACTCCATGCGGTATTTACCGGTAATCTGCGTGGTGCCGCAGGAAAAGACGGGGTAATTATACTCCCGGATGGAGGACACGTCTCGGCAGCAGCCGTTTACGATGTTGCCAGCAAAGCCGCAGCTTTTGCCCACGGTGCAGCTCTGGCCGCCCATATTGGAAACATCCAGGTTGCCACCGAAGTCGGATACCAGCACGTCGCCGGGCTCGCCGATATAGTAGATGTCCCGGGTAGACATGGCAATGAAGTCATGGTCGTGAGCGCCCTGGGTGGGGGTCTTACGGACGGGGATATTACGAATGGTCACGGCGGGGCCACAAATCTTGCTGCCGGGAATGACGGGCTTCAGGTAAGAGGTGGGGATGGCCCCATCAATACCGTAGGAATCCAGCACGTCGGAGACAGTGGTGGACATATCCTCCATGGAGAGGTAGCCGTCGATGATCTCTTTCTTCACGCGGGGAAACTTGATCTTGGTGATCCGCTCACGGGGAACCAGTCCCCAAATACGGCCAGCAGCCTCATACTCAGCGTAATCGGCATCGCGTTGGGCACGCAGTTCAGCGACTTCCTTGTTGTAAACTTCTACCTGACTAAGATCCATTTTGCAGCACTCCTTCAAATGAATTCGGTTAATAGTTTCCTGAGTGGAAACCTAGAATGCCTATATGCTAACACATTACTGCTTCGTCCGCAAGACCTTTTGGGTAAAATAGATTATTTTCAGATGTATAAACAGTTTTTTGCCGCCGTTTTAATCAAAAACGACGGCAAAGTTTTCTATATGGAAATCACACTTGATATTGTTCTTCTTTCGCTATAACGACTGTCCGATGGTCCCCTGCATCAGATCACGGGACATCTCACTAGCAATTTCTTTCACTAAGAAAATATATCTCTCTCTTCGCACTGCGTCTACCCGCATCCTGGGTGCACCAATAGAGATGGCAGCCCACACACTGCCTGAATCGTCCCGGATAGGCGCACCAATTCCTACTGTTTCGATGTTCAGTTCTCCATCACTGATAGCATAGCCTTGCTCTCGTATTTTGGCATATTCCTCCAACAGTGCACCAGGAGAGGTAATAGTCAACTCTGTAAAGGCGATCAGTGGCTCATCCATTAGACGCTTACGTATGACATCATCCTCCTGAAATGCACCCAAGATTTTTCCGGTTGCTCCAGCATATAATGGCCTTTCTTGACCTACATCTCCTGCTACACGCACTGCTTGTAAACTTTCTTCCCGATAAACCAAGTTAGCTTTTCCGTTAATCAGCATACTGAAAGAGGCGTTTTCTCCCGTCAAATCCCGCAGACGAATCAAATAGGGCTTTACCATTCTGGACAAGCCGATTTTATCCTCATAAGTTTTACCTAGAATGTAAATAACCGGCCCCAAAGTGTACTTGCGGTTTACTGTTTGAGCAGCAAGACCACTATTCACTAAAGCATTAAGCAATTTGAAGGTACCGCTTTTGCTGCATTCAATTTTTGCCCCCAGATCTGTCACACTATGTACATAGGGAGCTTGCCCTAAAAGTTTGAGCAAAGCGGCTGTCTTTTCAGATGAGTTCATTTATTCCACTTCCTTTTTCTTATTGTATCTTCTTAGCTTACAGATTGTCAAGCAGTACTTATAGCATAAAATTAAAAACTTTTTGATGGAGTATTCTCCGATAAGAAACAACACAGTCATTTTAAATGAAAAGTTCCTATCATATCAGTGCGCTACGCCAAAATTTTGCAATTTTACTATTGGAATATTGCATTTTAAAAAGCCACATGGTAATCTGGTAAAGAACAGGGTTTCCTATTCGGAATCTTTGCTAAATAAAATAAGATAAGAAAGTGAGTGAGGCAAACATGGGAAGCTACGTTATAACCGGTGGCACAACTGGAATCGGTGCGGAAGTCAGGCGGCTCTTGTTTGGAGCTGGGCATGAGGTATTCAACATTGATTATCGCGGTGGCGATATAGAGGTTGACCTGTCAACCGATGAAGGTGTAAGCACCGCCATTCGTGCGGTTACGGAAAAGTATCCTGACGGTATTGATGGCCTCATCAGCAATGCAGGTGTAGGCCCTACCGCACCGCCAGAAAAGATTTTCTCGTTGAATTTCTATGCCGGCACTTACATCGCTGAAGGATTGCGGCCCCTGCTGGCTAAGAAAAAGGGCTGCTGCGTGATGACCAGTTCCAATTCCATCACCAATTCCAGTGTTCGAATGGACTGGGTTGAACTGTTGAGCAATTTGCGTAATCGGGATCGAGGTATGGACCTGGCCCGTATGATTCCACAGGCTCAAGCTGCTTCGGTGTACAGCTCTTCCAAATGTGCTCTGGCCCGTTGGGTACGCCGGGTTTCCCCTTCTTGGGCTGTGGACGGCCTACGAATCAATGCCGTTGCTCCTGGCAACACCACTACACCTATGACCAAAAATCTGACAGAGCAACAAAAGGATGCTGCTCTGCTCATTCCGATCCCCACACGTTATGGCACGAGGGAATTCCTTGATGCAGAGGAGATTGCCAATGCAATCGTTTTCTTGGCCTCAAAAAAGGCCAGCGGTATCAATGGTGTGGTATTATTTGTAGATGGCGGCATCGACGCACTTATGCGCTCCGAGCGCTTTTAAAGGAGGCGATTGAGATGACATTATTGGAACAGTACATTGATTGTATGCGCAAAGGCGACGAGTGTGCCTTGGCTGACCTGTTCGCCAAAGACAGTGTTCTCCACGATTCATCTTGGACGATGGTAGGCGAGGACCCTCTGCATCTGTCCGGAAAAATGGCGGTAGAAATGATGTTTCACCATAAATTCGGCTACAATGGGGGTCCGTTCCCCATTAGCGGAGTAAAATTTATGGAAGAAAACGTGGCATGGTACTTCATTGTATATCATGGGAAAGTTGTTCCTGTAGTTGCCTATCTTTCCTCTGAAACCGAGGATGGAAAGATAGATCGACTGAATATACTTCCGATGTAATTATGAGAATGAAAATCCTGCGTGATTATACCCAAGTAAAACTATTTGCTTTTGCAGGACGGTATGACTGTCCTGCTTTTCTATATAGTATTACACACGAAAATATGAAATAAATCTCATCGTGAGACGCAAATAGAAGTTGTGTTCAAACTGCAAAACAGTCACATGGCAACTCTATGCCATGTGACTGTTGGTCTAATAGCATCGATTCAGATGTCATTTAGGGGACTGCACCCAACGAATTAGTGAAATCTTCTCGGCTATCTAACAGAGAATTGATTAAGTCAATCACTATTTTTCGTTCTCTCTTATCACAAGCTAAATATAGACGGGCTACCTGTTCCAATTCCGGATCAGAAGCTATAAGCTCCAGGTAAAAAATTGAATCCGCTGATAACCCAAGTCCACGTAACAAATCATTTAGCACCGCAACCTTGGGGATACTGCCTTCATTTTCAATTCCAATTATATACCGCTCACTAATACCAGATCGTTCAGATAATTGTGCCCTAGTATAACCACGATCTTCACGAGCAGTTTTAATCCGCTCTCCCATCTTATCTGTTATATCAACTGACGCTATTTTGTGTTTGTTACTTGCCACCAGCAGTTCACCTCCCGGCTCTTAGAACCTGTATTCACAAGGAGAAAAGAACGTGGTAAAATAGAGATATGGAAGAAAAAGGACGGGAGTCGTA
>NZ_QZEG01000114.1:0-3966 GCF_009917605.1 Anaerotruncus sp. 1XD42-93
CGGATGCACGAAAAGGAACCAAAAGTGCATTTAAGGGGCGACGCCCCTTAAAGAACCCCGCGCCCCCAGACAAGCGCTCATGCTCAGGGCTGATTTGCACCCTCGGATGCCCCCAGACGATGGTGGGGGATGTACAGCGGTGCAGTACCTCACCTTTTTTGAGAAGTGTGCCGCTTGTCAGCGGCAAGGGATGCCCGGTCCCGTCCGGGGTAATGGCTCTTTTTGTGCAGCTGCGCAGCACCTTGCCTTTTTAAGAGGTGTGCCGCTTGTCAGCGGCACAGGATGCCCGGTCCCGTCCGGGCGGACGGCTTGTTTTTTGCTTGTGCAAAAAGCAAGGTAAAAAGCACACATAAGGGGGAAGCCCCCTTATGTATCCCCCGGAAGGGTGCCCGCCTTTGGCTGGGCGGAAAAGACACGCATGTCACAGCCCGCCCCAACCTGTTTTTTGCCCAGGCAGGGCATACTCACTCGACCCGGGCTGTGCCGCAGAACCCCTCTACACTGTGCTCGAACGGATCGGTGCACAAGGCCTGCCGGGGAGGGGCATACGGGGAGGGGGCACTGCCCCCTAGCCCGTAAGGCAAACTGAGGGGGCGTCGCGGCCTTAGCCGCGCTTCGGACCGCAGGTCCGAGAAGTCCCCCGAAGTAGGGCGCTTGCGCCCCGGAAGTTTGGTCGGGAACCCAAACTTCCGTTGCCTTGACCCCTCTACACTGTGCCCGAACAGATCGACGCACAAAGCTTGCCGGGGAGGGGCATACGGGGAGGGGGCACTGCCCCCTAGCCCGTAAGGCAAACTGAGGGGGCGTCGCGGCCTTAGCCGCGCTTCGGACCGCAGGTCCGAGAAGTCCCCCGAAGAAGGGCGCTTGCGCCCCGGAAGTTTGGTCGGGAACCCAAACTTCCGTTGCCCTCAGCCCCTCTTGTGGGGTGCGCCGAGCGGCTGTCGCGGCCCTGGCCGCGCTTCGCGCCTGCGTGGGAAAGCCGCGCTGCTGGTTACATCTCAAAAGCCCTGCCGAGCTGGCCGCACTTCGCGCCTGCGCGGGAAAGCCGCGGGCGGGGGCGTTTGGTCTGGAAGCAAATGGACATTGTCACGACTGGGCCTCGACGACCGCGACCGAGGAATCCCCTGCCCGGGACTGTCCGACAGCGGCATCCGCGAGCCGCACGAAATTTTTATACGAGCTGGTTGCCCCGGCGATGGCCTGCACCTGTGAGACGTCGCCGCCCGCCTCAAGGAACTGCGCCCCGTAGTTGCGGGTGTACTCGTTTGGATAGGTGCCGTTCAGGCCCCCCATCGTGCGCATATACGGGATATCCCAGGATTTGAGGTATCCGCTGGGGCCTTTGGCGTTGTACTCGATCGAGACCAGGTGCCCATCGCTGACACAGATGGTCACAAACTCCATCCAGCCGTGGGAATAGTCCGACATCCGCGCGGTGTAGTACCCATCGTTGAGAGTGTCGCCCTTCTGATTGCATCCGGCGGCGGAAAAGGCTATCACCGCCGCCAGCACCAGGCTGCAAATTCTGCGTTTCATCCAAATCCCTCCTTACACCTGTACGCTGTCGCTCTGGTTTTTGCGCAGATTAAACTGCTCGGAAATCCGCTTGAGCGCTTCGGCCTGTTGGGTCATCTGCTGGCTGGCCGCTGCGGCCTCCGCACTCTCGTTCAGGTTCTGATCGCTCAGGCTGGAAATCTCGTTGATCTCGCCGATGATCTCATCGAGCGCGCCTTCCTGCCGCTGCACCGAGCTGACCAGCCCCTCCATGATTTTGGTGACCTCTTTGGAAATCTCCTCGATCTTTCCCATCGTGCGGGCGCTCTGGTTTGCGAAGTCCAGGCCTTCCGCCACCTGGCGCTGGGAGTGCTCGAGCATTTCGCCTGTCTTTTGTGCGGACTCGGCGCTCTGGTTGGCCAGCAGGCGCACCTGCTCGGCCACCACCGAAAATCCCTTGCCCGCGCTGCCCGCGTGCGCCGCCTCAACCGAAGCGTTCAGGGCAAGCAGGTTGGTCTGGAACGAGATATCCTCCATCAGCTTGGCGATCTTGCCGATCTCTTTCGCATTGCTGTCGATCCGGTCCATCGCGGTGAGCAGCAGCTCCATCTGCCTGCCGCCCTGGGCGAGCTGGTCGTTGACCCGCTCCATCAGCACCTCAGCCTGCTGTGCATGGTCGTTCACCATCCGGATATTGCTGAAAATCGTGTCCGATTCGCTTCTCAGATGGGTCACCGAAGCGGCCTGACGCTCGGACGAATTGTTCACCCGCTGGGCGCCGCCCGCAAGCTCAAGCGATTCGCTCAGAATGTGGGCGGAGACTGTTTGCAGCTCGTTCATAACGTTGTTGAGATATTCAATGATCCGGTTCAGGGAATCCTTCATTACCACAAAATCCCCTGCAAATTCCCCGCTGACCGTAACATCCAGATTCCCCTCCGAGAGCCGGGAGAGGGTGTCGCGCAGTTCGCCGAGATAGCCGTTGATGTCGCCGACCGTCTCACGCAGCGCAGCCGCGAGGGTTTCGGCCTCGTCGCGGGTGGAAAACACCTCGACCGGGCTGGCCAGGTCGCCCTCGGACAGCCTTTGGATCCGCCCGGTGACACTGCCCAGCGAATCGGAAATCTTCCGGCTGAACCTTCTGATCCGGATGAGCGCTGCTGTAAGGAGCAGCAGGACCACCAGCAGGGTCCAGAGGATCGCTCTGTTGCCGATCTGCATGAAGTCGGCGCGCGGCACCGCAATGCAGATCGTCCAGTTGGTGCCCCGTACCGGCGCGTAGGCCAGAAAAGTGGCCTCGCCGTTCATCTTCAGGCGCGCCGCGCCGATCTCCCCGGTCGATGCCCGGGCCATCCGGTCGTAAAGCTCCTCCCCCTGGTCGAGGCCGGCAAGCACGTTCGAGCCCTCCGCTACCTTCGCCCGATCGGGGCTGGCCATCAGCCGGCCCTCCTGGTTGAAGATATACGCTCCGCCGGTGCGGCCGAGGTTGATGTTGGTCATCACATCGTTGAGCACATCATATTTATAACACCCCACCAGATAGGAGATCGTATTGCCCTCGCTATCCAGAACCGGTGTGCCGATCGTGATCTGAAGGTCCCCGTTTGCAAGGGTGTGGGTGTCGTCGATCACCAGATAGCCGGTCTCCTTCATCTTTTTATAAATGCTTTCGCCGCTGATGTCAGCCGGGGCGTCCCCTTCGCCCATCTCCCGGTAACCGTCAGAGTCATAAAGGGTGAGCGACAGGAACTCAATCCCCGAAACCATCCGCTCAAGCAGGGCCTTTTTCTCGTCCCGGGGGGTTTGGGGATTCGTCAGCTCGTGGTTATCCGAAATCAGATAGAGCCGGTCCGCGAGCAGGTGCAGGTTGCCTTCCACCGTCTGTGAGGCAGTGCGCACCAGGGGTTTCAACACATTAAGCATGATGGATTCCGTCATATATCGGGTGGTCACGAAAAGAATTCCCACCACCGTGGCTGCAAGGATCAGGACGATTGCAACCGTATTGGCGACAATTTTTTTGCGAATGCTTGTCAAGGCTACCTTACTCCTTTTTGTGCAGCGGTGCAGCACCTTATGGCAGCATCCGTTTGGCGCCAGACCAAACGGATAGGCGCTCGCGCCTTCCTCGGGTCTTCCCGGCTAACGCCGAAGCGCGGCATACGCCGCGACGACCCTGCGGGCCACCTCACGGGTTAGGGGTCGGCGACCCCTCCCCGTGGGCCCCTCCCTTCCGGGCGGGGGGAGCTTTTTGTGCAGCTGCGCAGCACGTTACTTTATTGATAAGATGTGTGCCGCAGGCGGCACTGGGATGCGGGGGGTCCGCCCCCGCGCTGGGGTTCTTTTTGTGCAGCGGTGCAGCACCTTACCTTTTTTGAGAAGTGTGCCGCTCGCGGCACCGGGATGCCCGGTCCCGTCCGGGCGGACGGCTTGTTTTTTGCTTGTGCAAAAAGCAAGGTAAAAAGCACACAT
>NZ_QZEG01000115.1:0-3955 GCF_009917605.1 Anaerotruncus sp. 1XD42-93
AGGGGCAGTGAGGCAACGGAAGTTTGGGTTCCAGCCCAAACTTCCGGGGCGCAAGCGCCCTTCTTCGGGGGTCTTCTCGGGCTTTCAGCCCGAAGCGCGCTTCGCGCGACGCCCCCTCAGTTTGCCTTACGGGCGAGGGGTCGGCGACCCCTCCCCGCAGGCCCCACCCCGATGGGGCAAAGTGCGCTTTTTACCTGTTTTTTATCCAAAAGTTTCGTCCACCTTTTCAAAGGTGGCGGGGTCGAGGGGCAGTGAGGCAACGGAAGTTTGGGTTCCAGCCCAAACTTCCGGGGCGCAAGCGCCCTTCTTCGGGGGACTTCTCGGGCTTTCAGCCCGAAGCGCGCTTCGCGCGACGCCCCCTCAGTTTGCCTTACGGGCGAGGGGTCGGTGCCCCCTCCCCGTAGGCCCCACCCCGATGGGGCAAAGTGCGCTTTTTACCTGTTTTTTATCCAAAAGTTTCGTCCACCTTTTCAAAGGTGGCGGGGTCGAGGGGCGGAGCCCCCGACGCGCTCCGCACTGCGAGCCGCAGCGAAGCGTTTCGAGCGCAACCCGCCGAAGGCGGGCTCTTAGCGCGAGATGAGCGCGGAATACTTTATCCTGTGAAGCGCTTTTTTCGGGTGAATTGCCGCGAAGCGGCAAGAGGGGGCTTTTTGCAAGAGAAAAAGCCCCCTGCCTAAATAGGGTTCTAAGCGACAAAAGCGCCCTGCAGGGCATAACCCGGAAGGGTTCCTGAAAGATGGCCGGCAGTTCAAAAAAGAAGGAGGCAACCGAATGGATTATGCTGCATTGGTGCGGGAGGCATTTGCTGCGCGGGAAAATGCCTATGCGCCCTATTCTGATTTTCTGGTGGGAGCTGCTCTGCTCGCGGAAAACGGGAAGGTCTACCGCGGATGCAATGTTGAAAATGCGGCGTTTACCCCCGGCTCCTGTGCCGAGCGCACCGCGCTTTATGCCGCGGTCGCAGAGGGGGTGCGCCGGTTCCGGGCGATCGCGATTGTGGGAGCCAAACGGGAGGCAGGGACGTTTGCATTCTGTTTTCCCTGCGGGGTTTGCCGGCAGGCGCTCTCCGAGTTCTGCCAGCCCTCGTTTGAAGTGGTTGTTGCCAAAAGCGAAACCGACTATCAGGTTTACCGTCTGGACGTGCTGCTGCCCCACGGGTTCGGCGGGGACAGCCTGAACTGAATAAAAAGGGGGATTCATCATGCGTATGTACGACCTTATCCGGAAAAAACGGGATGGGCTTGCGCTTACCGGGCCGGAGATCGGGTTTTTTGTCGATGGCTATGTGCGGGGGGAAATCCCGGACTACCAGGTATCGGCGCTGCTGATGGCAGTTTGTCTGCGGGGGATGGATCAGCAGGAAACCGCCCTGCTGACCGGCTGTATGGCCCGTTCGGGGGAGATGGCCGATCTGTCATCGGTGCCGGGAATCAAGGTGGACAAACACAGCACCGGTGGCGTGGGGGATAAAACCACGCTGGTCTGTGCGCCGATTGCGGCGGCATGCGGCGTGCCGGTTGCCAAGATGAGCGGGCGCGGCCTGGGGCATACCGGCGGGACAGTGGATAAGCTCGAGTCGATCCCCGGGCTGCGTACCGCAGTCGGGCGGGAAGAATTCCTGCGGATGGTACGGGAAAACGGGATTGCACTGATCGGGCAGAGCGGGAATATTGCGCCTGCGGACAAAAAAATCTATGCCCTGCGGGATGTGACGGCAACGGTCGAAAGCCTGCCGCTGATCGCCTCGTCGATCATGAGCAAAAAACTCGCCGCCGGTTCGGACGCGATCCTGCTCGACGTCAAAACCGGCAGCGGGGCTTTCCTGAAAACGCTGGAAGGGTCGGTCGCGCTGGCGCAGGAGATGGTGGGAATCGGGGTGCGCAACGGGCGCAGGATGGCCGCGCTTGTCACCGATATGGACACCCCGCTTGGCCATGCAGTGGGCAACGCGCTCGAGGTGGCGGAGTCGGTCGCGGTCCTCAAGGGACACGGGCCTGCGGATCTGACCGAATTGTGCCTGCTGCTTGCCGCGGAGATGCTTGTCCTTGCCGGGAAAGGTTCGCTGGAAACCTGCCGCAAACTGGCCGGGGACGCGGTTTCCACCGGACGCGCATTTGAAAAGCTGCGTGTGATGGCGATGGCACAGGGCGGGGATGTCTCGGTGCTGGACGATCCCGGACGGTTCCCAAAGGCACCGGTGATACAGGAGGTGCGCGCTGCGCGGGATGGGTGGGTCACCCGTATCCAAACCGAGCAATGCGGGATTGCGTCGGTTGTGCTCGGCGCGGGAAGGGAGCGCAAGGAGGACCCGATCGACCCATCGGCAGGTCTGATGCTGATGAAAAAGGTGGGGGACCGGGTACAGCAAGGGGAGACGCTTGCGTGGATGCATACCGCGTGTCCGGAGAAGCTGCCCGAGGCGGAAGTGCTCCTGTCAGGCGCGTACGAGCTTGGGGAGGCACCGCCTCCGCCACATAAGCTGGTCTATGCGCGGATTACCGCCGACGGGGTGGAGCTGCTCTAGCAAGGAGGTTAGGGGACAGTGAGAAAACCCTTCGTTGACAACCTGCGCGGCATGGCGGTTCTGCTGCTGTTTCCGGTGCACACGTTTATGGTCTGGAACGACTTTGGATCAGGGTTTTATATCTGGGCGGGAGCGGACCGATACCTAAGCACCTGCATCGTCCTGATCAACCCATGGCTCATGCCGCTTCTTTTTGTTTTGGCGGGGATAAGCGCGCGTTATGCGCTGCAAACGCGGACGGTCAAGGCGTTTGTGGTGCAGAGAACCCGGAGGCTGCTGCTGCCGTTCATCGTTGGGACAGCGGTTCTGGCGCCGCTTCAGACCTGGTATGCGAGAAGGTACTTTGACCATTATGAAGGCGGCATTCGGGCGCACTGGAGCTGGTTTTTCACCCACCTCACCGACTTGAGCGGCTATGATGGCGCATTCACGCCGGGGCACCTTTGGTTTATCCTGTTTTTGTTCCTGATCTCGTTGGCTGCACTGCCGGTTTTACAGGCCATACCGTATGAAAAGTGCTCGGAATTCGCACAGAAAATCCCGGTGCCGGCAATCCTGCTCCTGTTCATCCCGGTCTGGCTGATGTATCATCTGGGCAATTTCAATGGGTTCAGCATCGGGAAGTATTTCACGCTGTACCTGATAGGCTACTATCTTTTGAGCAATGATACGGTGACAGAAAAGCTGGAACAGCATAAAAACCGGCTGATATGGCTGTGGGGGATCGGTACAGCCGTTTCAGCCGTATTGTACGGCCGGTTTTCCTATTACGGTGATGTATGGGTTAATCTGACCGGCTGGATTTCTGTCCTGGCCCTGCTGGTCCTGGGGAAAACGGTCTGGAACAGGCGTTCCGGATTCACAGTGTTCTCGGAAAAATGCTCCTACCAGATTTATCTGCTGCATCTGCCGATTCTGGTTGCGGCTGCATACCACGCGGCAGGACGGTTTCACAGCGTCATGGCGCAGGTGTTGGCGATCTGGATGGGAAGTTTGGTTTTGACAGTGTCCGCCTGTTTGCTGCTGAAACGCATCTTTGCTGTGGCAGCCAGCCGAAACCGGCGCGTATAGTCCGGGCCAGCCGGCATAAAACAACGGCTTGGGAACCTGTTCTGTATCTTAGAACCCGTATTCACAACCATTCGATACCGTCTGAGCGGGTCTTTTGCCGGCCTGCCGCGTTGAAAAATCTTGCAATACACAAAGTATTGTCTGCGTTTTTTCGCCTTGCAGGGCAGCAAAATCCCTCGCCCATCCGGCATCCTCTGATTATGAATACAGGTTCTTAGTTTGGGGAAAAAGCGGCACCCGGCCCGGAAGGGTGGGGCCTGCGGGGAGGGGTCGCTGACCCCTAGCCCGTAAGACAGCCCGCAGGGGCGTCGCGGCGTATGCCGCGCTTCGGGCTTGAAAGCCCGAGCAGCCCCGAGGAAG
>NZ_QZEG01000116.1:0-3927 GCF_009917605.1 Anaerotruncus sp. 1XD42-93
CGCCGTATCAAGCGATTTCGTCGCATTTTTACCCGCTATGACAAACTGGATATTATCTTTTTGGCTTTTGTCTTTTTTGCTCTCATTGTCGATGTGCTTATGTGAACACTACCTAACAAAATATTGATTGTACTGGCAATGATAAGATAAGCCAGTGGACGCTTGGAATCACCTACTGCCCTCAAAATACCTGCTCCCATATTATATAGGGATGAAAATAAAATGCCTACAAAATATACTTGAAGATATAACACAGCTAAACCATATACATCTTGTGGACATTCAGTAAGGGAAAGCAGTAAAGGTGTGGAAACAATTCCCATCAGAGCCATAAACAGGCCCAAAATTGAAGAGAACACCAATGCGGTATGAAGCGCTCTCCGTAAAGTAGGGTGGTCCTTGGCTCCATAGAGACGGGACAACAGAATACCTGCTCCAGCAGATAGTCCGGTAAAAAAGCCTACTAAAAGTTGAGAGATGTCAGAGCAGCAGGTAACAGCAGCTAGGGCTTCTTTCCCCACAAATTGTCCAACAATCAGAGAATCTACACTATTATAAAGATTTTGGAATATCTGCCCCAACAAAATAGGTAGAGCAAATTGAATTAACAACACAGAAACGCTGCCTTGTGTCAAATCCAACTCGTTTTCTTTCAAAAATAGCACCCGCTTTCAACATTGGAAAAGCGGCTCAGGAAACGGTAAAACCCGTACCTGGCCGCTTTTCCGGAAACTAGGGTAGAGGAACTGCCTATTAAAAAGGCTCCGCACCAGGCTGGATTTTCAGAGCCGGATGCACTGGGATTACTTTGACTTGCTCCGTCGCTCCATGACAATGGGAGCACAGATGGAAACTACCATTAGGAGCATCAGTACGATGCAAATCGGGCGCTGGAAGAAGGTGGAAAACATAGCTGGGAGGTCGTTCTCATAGAGGATTAACCCTTGCTGGAGAGCCTCCTCTGCAATGTCACCCAAGATCATGCCCAATACGATGGGCACAATATTGAACTTGTAGAGTTTAAGCAGATAGCCAATCACGCCAAAAATCAGCATAGCGTAGACGTCCCGTACATTACCCCGCACACCGTAACAGCCAATTAGGCTCAAATTCAATACGCAGGCAGACAAGATATTTTGAGGCGTTAAAGTAACTCTAGCAAAATATTTTGCGCCTAGTAAACCAATGCTGACAAAGGCCACATTGGCTAAAAACAGCGCCATAATGAAAGGATAAGTAATGTTCTTCCCTGTTGTAAAAAGGCTATAGCCGGGGGTCAAGCTGTGAATGGTCAGCCCAGACAGCAGGATCGCAGTGGTAGCGTTGCCAGGAATACCCAGGGTCAAGGTCGGAATAAGGGTGCCGCCGGTGACTGCGTTGTTGGCCGCCTCACAACAGGCTACGCCCTCACGAGCACCATCTCCAAATTGATCCCGCTCTTTAGAGAACATTTTACCCATGTTGTAGGCTACATAGCTGGACACATCGCCGCCTGTACCAGGAACAATACCTACAATAATACCGATGATAGAAGATCGCAGATAGGTCACAGGGTAGCGGACAAAATCTTTTAAATGGACACGGGAGGCCTTATACCGGGCAACATCATCTGGATTGGCTGGTTTCAAGGAATCTTTTAAGGTCCCCAATACTTGAGACACGCTGAACAGGCCAATAACTGCGGGGATCATGGTGATACCGCCCATCAGATAGGTACTGCCAAAGGTAAAGCGTGCCCGACCCATTACCGGGTCCATTCCTACACAGGCAATCAGCAACCCCATACACCCCATCATCAGCCCTTTAAGAATACTTTTAGTGGAGAGGGATGCAATAATAGTCAGACCAAAAGCAGCCATGAGGAATTTTTCCTGAGCCCCAAAATTAAAGGCCCATTTCGCCATTGCGGGAGCGAAAAACAGCAGGGCAATGGTACTGGCCTGTCCACCCCAGAAAGAAGCTACCGCAGCTTCGGTCAAAGCTTCATGGGCCCGGCCATGCTTGGTCATGGCGTAACCATCCATAGCAGTGGCAGCAGCCGCAGCCGTCCCCGGAGTGTTAATCAGAATTGCGGAAATGGAGCCGCCGAACATTGAGCCGCAATATATGGCACCCAAGAATATTAAAGCGGTGGTAGCATCCCAAGTGTAGGTAAGTGGAATCAAAATGGCGATACCCATAGTAGCGGTAAAACCGGGCAATGCACCCACAATGATACCCACTATAGTACCTAGCAGGACTACCATCAGGTTGAAGGGGGCCAGCGCCTGAACAAAGTAAGTTAAAATATCTTGCATTGCAGTCCCCTCCTTAAATCAGCAGTGCTCTGGGGAAGTGAATCCCAAGGAACTTGAAGGTGATGTAAAAGAGAATCCCAAACAGGACACAGACCACTATGTCCCGAATCAGATGCTTTTTGTCTTTGACCGGTTCAAAAATAATGGCAATCGCACACAGCGCCACAATGGAGCTGACCAAAAAACCAATCGTAGTTAGGCCCGCAATCCACAAAACCAGCAGTCCAAGCAGGATCAGACTGCGCTTGGTCTGCTCACCGGTGAGGGGCCAAAGCTTTTCCTGATCTCCTGCGGTCTTAACCCACTTGATCCCTTCCAGTACAGTTTCTAACACAGACAAAACCAAACCAACCACGCAAATCATACGGGGCCAATAGGCGGCTGTCTCGCTGAGAGAATTGCACTGGAACAGGAAAAAGAGGAATATAGCAGCACAAATCAGGGAGGTAAAACAATTCTTTTTTTGCATACCGCACTACCTTTCTTTACAGTGCGGCCCACAGGAGATAGGCCCTGCGAGCCGCATTGTAGTTTGCAGTGGAAGGCATCAGCCCATCGCTTCGATGACAGGAGTAGCAACCTCAATGGATTTGGTGGATTGCTCATCCATCTCCGCACCGGTACCAAAGCTGGGGACAAAACCAGCCTCAGTGGCACGGGTAACGAACTCCTCATTGGTCAGAACAGTCTGCACCGCTTGCTCAAAGGCGGTTACTGCACTAGCGGGAGTATCCTTGTGATAGAAGAAGCCAGCCATGTTGTTGGTCTCGTAACCCTCATAGCCCAGGTCGGCCAGAGTAGGGACATCCTTCAAAGACTCCACAGTGGAGGGACTGCCCAGATTGATAACACCGTGTGCATCCTCACGCGCCAGCAAATCAGCCTCACCATAGACGCAGGAATCGACTTCGCCGCCCATAGTAGCGGTATAGCAGTCGGCAGTGCCGCCGGGATAGGGAACGGAGGTGGCCTGGAGTCCTTCTCCTACTAGGAAGGAGGCGAAAGCCAGATGGCCGTTGCCGCCGTTACCCACGTGTGAATAAGTGAATTTGCCGGGGTTGTCCTTGATGTACTGAAGCACATCCTCCGCATTGGACATAGGGTTGGAATCCGCCATAATCAAATACATGGGCTGACTGGAGGTACGGGCTACGGAAGTCAGGTCATCATAGGTATAGGCGGTGTCGCCACTGAGGGGCTTATAAACAACCGGAGTTGCCAAAGTGTAAAGGATTGTATAGCCATCGGGTTTGTAATTGTTCAAAAATTCGGTAGTGCCGATAGTTCCAGATCCACCCTCAGCATTGACAATGACGAGAGTGGTTCCCAAGGCATCTTCCAAGTCAGACTGCATCAGGCGGATTTGATTGTCGGTAGCGCTGCCCGCTTTGAAGGGAACCACTACGGTAATAGGTTGGGTAAACTTAAATTCACCATCAGTCACACCGTTACCGGTTGATGCTGCCGAGCCGGGATTGCTGCCAGCCCCGCCACCGCAAGAAACAAGTGACAGCATTAACGCCGAGGCCAGGAGCAGCGAAAAAAGTTTCTTCATGATTTAGGCCTTGTTTGAAAAATAAATATTGCACAAATCGTTGGCAAGAGCGAAAATAGGAATATGAAACGGTAT
>NZ_QZEG01000117.1:0-3854 GCF_009917605.1 Anaerotruncus sp. 1XD42-93
AATGGCAGAACTGGCATACAAGAAGATGGGCGATTACCAGATTCCCGACCTGATGATGGACGGGGAGGACGGGATGGAGGAAATGCCGCTGGGCAAGTACGGACGGATGCGGCAGACCTTTCTCCAGGAACGGCACAAGGGACGGTACACCTCGATGCTTCTGACCGGGCGGCTGGAAGCCCACCTGCGGGAGATCGACCAGCAGGCACAGGAACAGATAGACCGGATCGTGGCGGACTTAAAGAAACAGAACCACGTGGACGAAGCGATGAAAGCCCGCGACCAGATGGGATGGGTGCAGGCGGTCAACAGCTTCACCGCACAGGCGGAGGAAATGGTACTGAACGAGATCGTTTACAAGTAAATCAGGAAAACCAGCAGGCGGCGGGCGAACAGCCCGCCGTTTCTGCGTCTGCAAAGCCGGCATTTACACAGTTTTCCCTGTTCCCTACCGTGGAACAGCAGATTGAAACCATTGCCCATGTGCAGAAAACCGAGCAGGAACTCCGCCCCGCCGCTGCCGCCGGAAAAGTGACGGATGCCGTCATCGGGCGCGCCCTCACCAGCGGCAGCAATGAGCGAAACAGTATTTTGCGTATTGTGGCCTTTTTCCAGAAAGACCCGCCGGAAGAACTTGCCGCCGATTTTCTGCAAAAGGAATACCGCACCGGCGGCAAAGGGCTTAACATTGCGGGGCATGAGTATTCTTTGTGGTTCAGTCAAAGCGGCATCCACATCGCGCCGGGACGTTCTGCCGGGGGAGGTTCCCTTGTCACATGGAAGCAGGCGGCGGCACAGATTAGCCAGCTTCTGAAAGACGGCCAGTTTGCCAGCCAGGACAACATCGACGCGGCGCGGGACAACGAGTTTCGGGAACTGTCCGAAAAGCTGTGGTATCTGCGCCAGAATTTCAGCGACGAAGCAAGGGAAAAGGGCTTACTGCCCACCATTGACACGCTGTACGGCGGTTTCCCGGACAGCACGGAAAAGATTGCCGCACTCTTAAAAGACCCGTCAGAACGCGCCAAAATCGCGCAGGAGGTAAAGCAGCTTGCAAGCGCCCATCAGCGGAACCCGGAACTGTTACGGTTCCGCCAGCAGATACCGCCCCATGATTTATATACCCGCCTGACCGATATGGATAAGCCGGTGACGGCTTTTCAGGCGGCAGCGGGTTTTTCCCCTGCCCGTGGCGCATTTGTCACCGAGGATGAAATCACCCGCCAGCTCACCGGCGGCTCCGGGGTTTCCGAGGGCAAGTTCCGCATTTACTCCTACTTCATGCAGGGCCATGACGCCGCCGAGTGCATTGCCTTTCTGAAAAATGAATACGGCATCGGCGGGCATGGCTACATTGGATTTGACGAATGGCACGACGGCAAAGGAATCAAGCTGTCCCGCGCTGACGATTTTTCCGAGGGCAATTATGATACGGTCATGCTGAACTGGAAACAGATACACAAGCGGATTGCAGGACTAATCAAAGAAGATCGGTATCTGAACCGCAGGGAAAAGGCATATCTGCCGGAATATGAAAAAATGCGGCTTGCCCGGAGCCTGTATGTGTTCCAATACTACGACCCCAACGATGCCAGCAAAACAATCCCCCGCGACTGGGATGTTGACGCGCCAAAAAAGGTGTTCCGCCCCATACTGGACGATCCGGAACAATGCGCGGCGCACTATGAAAAAATGGTGAAAGCCCTGGCAATGGTATCCCCGGACGACCGCGCCTACAAGCTGATGGAACCGTCACTCCGGGATATGGGCGCGTATCTGCGGGGCGAATATTCCTTATTCACCCCTCTGCCCGAAGCTGTCTTGCAGGAGGAACGTCAAAAAAGGCAGGAGCAAAAAGAGAAAGAAAAACCGAGTGCCGCCAAACAAAAGAAAAAACCCGCAAGCGGCCTTGCGGCTGCGGCAAAGGCTCTTTCCCGCAAAAAGCAGCCTGCTCCACGGGAGGACAACGAGGGACAGCAGCTTACACTGGATATGTTTGGGCTTTTGTCTGAACCCGCTGCGCCGCCTATGCCGGAAATGGAACAGCCGCAGGCAGAGCCAGCCGCACCGGAAACAGCCGCAGCCGCGGAGCCGGATATACCCGAAGCTGCCGTGAACACGGAACCGGAAAACCCTGCCGCCCGGTATGACCTGGGCTATGGACACCTGGGCAACGGCCTGACGGTCTGGAACCGTTTGGAAGAAGTACACGGCGATTATAAGACGGTTGCCCATATCGCCCCCGACCGCACCGTAACCTTTTATGACGCAGGCTTGCCGGAGGAAATCCGGGAAGAAATCCAGAAAATCGCTGCCACCAGCGAAATGTCCATTTCAGCGACCCAGGACGCGCCGGTATTTTCCACGCCGCCCAAGGAGCCGGAACGGGTGCAGGATGTGGAGCAGACTGTGGAGCCGGAACAAGTGCAGGAACCAGAGCCGGAAAAGGCGCAGGACGCGCCCGTTTCGGACAATTCGGAGCCGGAAACCGCAGGCGGCAATATCGTACCATTCCCTGCGCCGGAGGACGGAACGGAACCCACCGGCACGGGTGCAGGGCAGACACAGAAAAGCCCTGAAACAGCCGCCGCAGACGAGCCAAACCTTACGCCCAATGTAGAGGAATACCTGAACCTCAAAGCGGCCCATCCTGACAAGCTGGTAGGCGTTCAGGTGGGGGAAACCATCCTCTTTTACGGCACTGACGCGGAAGAAGCCGCGCCTGCCCTGGGAAGAAAAACCGTTACCCGCGAAATCCCCGATTTGGGGACAGTTTCCGTCACCGGTGCGAATGGCTGGCAGTCTGTCCTGAAAAAGCTGCTGGAACACGGAAAAAGCGTGGTGCTTGCGCGGCCTGACGCAGAACGCGGCACTGACGCGCCCTATGAAATCATCAAGGAACGCAGCGCGGCGGAATATATCCCCATTGGCATGGAACTGACCATTGACGGGCGGCTGATGAAGATTGACAGCGTGGACTACAACGCCGGAACCGTCAGCCTGCAAGATATGGAACTGCGGGGCTGGTTCCCCATTTTCCGCAGCGAAAGCATCCCCTTTGTGCGGCAGTTTGTGGAGGAACGGGAACAGCAGACCTTTGACCTTACCCCGGATGTTCCCCCTGCACCAGCAGAACCCAAGCCTGTGCCGGAACCGATGGAGATTGACGGCGGGCAGATTACCGAAACCCCAGCGCAGAAGCAGGCCCGCCGCCGCGCCCAGGAGGAAGTGGGCGGCAGGGTATTCCCCAGCGAGATTATTTTACAGCCCCTGCGGTTTGAACCAGAGCGCCACAACTTCCAGATCACCGATGAAAATTTAGGCGTGGGCGGTGAAAAAACCAAGTACCAGTACAACGTGGAAGCCATCCGCACCCTGAAACAGATTGAAGCCGAAAAACGCCTTGCCACACCGGAGGAACAGACTATTTTGTCCCGCTATGTGGGCTGGGGCGGCATTTCCCACGCCTTTGAGCCAAACGACCCCAAGTGGGCAAAGGAATACGCCGAACTGAAAGAACTGCTCACCCCTGCGGAGTACCAGTCTGCACAAAGCACGGTTCTCAATGCCCACTATACCAGCCCCACCGTTATCCAGGCAATCTACAACGCGGTGGAACAGATGGATTTTACGCCTGGGACAGTTTTGGAGCCGTCTATGGGTATCGGAAACTTTTTCGGGATGCTGCCGGAAAAATTGGCGGCGGCAAAACTCTATGGCGTGGAACTGGACGACCTGACCGGGCGCATCGCAAAACAGCTATACCAAAAGGCGGATATTACAGTAGACGGCTTTGAGCGCACCGACCACCCGGACGATTTCTTTGACCTGGCGGTGGGCAACGTCCCCTTTGG
>NZ_QZEG01000118.1:0-3803 GCF_009917605.1 Anaerotruncus sp. 1XD42-93
TCATCTCGCGCTAAGAGCCCGCCTTCGGCGGGTTGCGCTCGAAACGCTTCGCTGCGGCTCGCAGTGCGGAGTGCGGCCAAAGGCGCTGCCTTTGGAAACCGCCACCTTTGAAAAGGTGGACGAAACTTTTGGTTTCAGCGTGACGCTGATTTCGGGCCTGTTGCACAGTTTTTGCGTGGCCGGCTGTAATGTCGGCGGTCATTCTCGATCACTGCCGGACGCGGGTGGGTGCGCTCATAGACCTCCCCCCGCACAATCGGCATTTCCTTCGGCGCGTCGATCGCCAGCTTGATATCGCCGTTCAGGCGGATCACACGCACAACCACCCGGTCGTCGATCACGACATATTCCCCGATATTCGTCCCAAGCACGAGCATACGGTTACCTCCTTGTAATGCAAAAAAGCCTCCCGAGGGTGTGACAAAAGGTATAGCCAATGTCACACCTCGAGAGGCGCGGATTTCTCCTGAAATATGAGATATTATTCCTATATCAGGGAGAATATTTATACGAAAGGTAAAATCAGTGTCATATATACTGCGATTTTCCAGAAAAAACAAAAAAGAGACCTGTGACAAAAAGTATAGGTTTTGTCACAGGTCTCTACTCTTTATTCTCGCACGCTCCCAGGGAAACTAAAGTGGTTTTACAAAAAAATCTTTAAAAAGTTTCCGGGTACAAAAAACACCGCCCGGCCCCAAAACCAGACGGTGTTTAAACAAACGCTTCTGAAAAGATCAAAGCTCCGCGTATTCTGACGGAGTATTATCCGTAAGCCGGTCAATGATCGAAACCAGATTGGCGATTTCCGGCTTTGTAATCTGCTCATCTGCGCCAAGCTGCTCACCCTTGATTCTCATTTCCTCATTGATCAACGAAGAGAAGAGAACCACAGGCAGAACCTTCAGAGTCGGGTCCTCCTTAATCAGCTTGGTGAGACGATGCCCATCCATCTGGGGCATCTCAATATCAGTAACCACCAGGTTGACATGCGTATCGATCGGATCGCCCGACTCCTTGGCTTCGCAGAGATAGTCCCACGCTTCCTGGCCATTATCTGTCTTGATCGTATTGATATACCCTGCCCGATGCAGGCACTCGACAATCATTTTGGAAAGCAGCATCGAATCTTCCGCAATCAGAATCTTCCTGTCCGAGCGGAAGCGAGGGCCAAGATCGTCAATATCCTCGAGCTGGATACCGGTTTCCGGGCAGATTTCCGCAATGATCTTTTCGAAATCCAGAATTGTGATGAGATGATCCCGGAATTCCGCAATACCGGTCGCAACCCCTTCATTCCCACCATAGATAATTTTATCCGGTTTCTGGATCTTGCGCCAGGAAATCCGGTTGATGCCAACTACCCCATGCACATGGAATGCAAAGTTCAGTTCGTTGAAGTTTGCAATGATAAAAATATCGTGGGAAATATCCTGAGACGGAGGCAAACCAAGATATTGTGCCAAATCGATGACCGTAATAACGGTGTCGCGCGGTTTGAAGATGCCCTCGATCACCGGGTGGGCATTCTGCATTAGCTTGACAGGGCTGTATTTCATGATTTCACGTACCTTGGCGACATTGATGCCAAAAAGCTCACCGTCAATCGTGAATTCCATGATTTCAAGCTCATTGGTACCGGATTCCAACAGGATTTCAGTTTGGTTAACGTTGCTCATAATGACCCTCCCGTGAGCTGCTGCGGCGCGACGGCACAACAAACAGGCGCCCTACCGCAAGGAAAGCTGAAATTGAAATATGATTACTCCTATTTTACCACATCCCCAGTAATAGTCAAATAGAAATCCGGTAAAAAATCGAAATTTTATACTTTTTTTGAACGACTATCCCCAAAAACATGGGAAAGTGGCAAACAACAGCTTATTTTGTTTTCCGAGAACGGCGGGTTCCGGTTTTTCCGGCAGCTTTTTTTGCCGGCGCTTTTTCGGATTTCGGCGCTGCCGCAGGTTCGCTGTTTTGGGGCGCTTCCGGTTTGTCTGCTTTCGGCGCCGCAGGCTTGCGCACAGAAACCGGCACAAGGTCCCAAAGCTGGTTTTCCCCGTTCACATCGTCCCAAAGCTGGATAGGGGTGCCCGCTGCCGCTTCCATCCCAGCATCCATGCAGCGGCCGGATTTGCAGGATTTCAGTTTGCAGCCTGCATCCGTCTCCTCGGTCTGCCAAAGCTGGCTGTCACCGTTCACATCCTCCCAAAGCTGGAGCCGCGAGCCGTTTTCGGTGCCAGCCTGCATGACATCAAGCAGCCTGCCGGAAGCCTTATGCGCCAGCTTGCAGCCTGTCTCTGAGGAGATCAGCTCCCACTGCTGGGAAACGGAATTGTCAGCATCCTGAAGCAGGACCGGGCATCCATTTTCTGCGGAAGGGTCTGCAACGCCAAGGACTTTTTTGGTATTGTGAAGCACAATGGTATAGACGTTTTTCTTTGATGTAGGCATCGGGATTCACTCCTTAAATTCTAAAAATACGATCCGCAAAGACGGCGGCGAAAGGTTCCGCACGAGGTGTTTCCGGCAGGCGTCCTGCCTATGACAGCGGATCTCCAATAATGATGCACAAGACTATTATACTCTTTTTAGGCGAAATGTCAAATACAGGACATCCTGTCATCTTTGCACATCGGTCAATCGGTAGACCCGTTCGGCATTTTCACAGGTCCGGTCGAGCAGCTCCTGGGCCGGAATACCGTGAAGTTCCGCCAGACGTTCTGCTGTATGGGAAATCATCGCGGAATCGCACCGCTGCCCCCGGAATGGAACCGGGGACATATATGGACAGTCGGTTTCCACCAGCAGCCGGTCAAGCGGGACAGCCGCTGCCGCTTCGAGTGTCTTACGCGCATTCTTGAAGGTCACCGCACCGCCGAAGCCCAGATACATCCCCAGTTTCAGAATTTCTTTTGCCATCTCCGCACTGCCGGAATAACAGTGTACAACCCCTTTCGGACGGTACTTTTTCAGCAGCTCCATGGTGTCGGCGTGGGCTTCCCGATCGTGGATGACCACCGGGAAACCGAGGTCGCAGGCCAGCCCAAGCTGGGCCTCAAACACCTGTTTCTGTACGTCGCGCGGGGAGAAATCATAATGATAATCCAAGCCGATCTCACCGATCGCGGCAACCTTGGACCGGCTGGTATAACCAGCAAGGATGTCGAGATCGCCGGGGATGAACGAACTGGCGGCATGCGGGTGGACACCCACCGAACAGGAGAAAAAAGGGTACGCTTCGGTTAAGGCAATCCCGGTTTCACAGGAACGCATATCACAAGCGATGTTCACAACATGACAAACCCCTTTTTCAGGCAGCGATTCGATGATCTCTGCGCGGTCTGGATCAAACTTTTCATCGTCATAATGGGCATGGGAATCGAAGATGTTTTGGTACATGGGTATCCTCCCAATCAAATTTTTCAGTTTTTTCTTTCAAAACCCGGAATCTGTGCAGGCAACTTTCTTAAAACCTGCCTAAAATCGAAAGTTTTACTCGATTTTTTTCAAAAAATCGCGGTTTCCAAAGGCAGTGAGGCAACGGAAGTTTGGGTTCCAGCCCAAACTTCCGGGGCGCAAGCGCCCTTCTTCGGGGGACTTCTCGGGCCTTCGGTCCGAAGCGCGGCATACGCCGCGACGCCCCCTCAGTTTGCCTTACGGGCGAGGGGTCGGTGACCCCTCCCCGTAGGCCCCTCCCTTCCGGGCCGGGTGCCGCTTTTTCCCAAAACCAAAGTTTTACTCGATTTTTTTCAAAAAATCGCGGTTTCCAAAGGCAGTGAGGCAACGGAAGTTTGGGTTCC
>NZ_QZEG01000119.1:0-3766 GCF_009917605.1 Anaerotruncus sp. 1XD42-93
CTCTGTGCCCGATCGGGCCGGGCTTCCCAGCTTGCCGGGGTGGGGCACACGGGGAGGGGTCGCTGACCCCTCGCCCGTGAGGCGCATCCTGCCCGAGCGTCGCGCGTAAGCGCGCTTCGGGCTGAAAGCCCGAGAAGCGATGGGCGTTGTTTTGGTCGGGAACCCAAAACAACATGCGCCCGGTGCCCCCTAGCCCGTAAGGCAAACTGAGGGGGCGTCGCGGCCTTAGCCGCGCTTCGGACCGCAGGTCCGAGAAGTCCCCCGAAGTAGGGCGCTTGCGCCCCGGAAGTTTGGTCGGGAACCCAAACTTCCGTTGCCCTCAGCCCCTCTTGTGGGGTGCGCCGAGCGGCTGTCGCGGCCTTGGCCGCGCTTCGCGCTTGCGCGAGAAAGCCGCGAGCGGGGGCGTTTTGGTCTGGAACCCAAAACGCCGCGCACCTTTGAGAAAGCCGCGAGTGGAGGCGTTTTGGTCTGGGATGCCGCCTTTGCCACTGATTCGGTTTGAAAAACAAGGTATTTTGCAGAGGTACAAAATGAAAAACCCCTTTCCTCTCTCAAGCGACAACAAACGGTACCACACCTACCATTACTACCTGACCCAGCGGTTCGGTGGGAAGGTCTCGCGGGTCAGCCTGAACGCGGGGATGTCCTGTCCCAACCTCGACGGCACCAAGGGCGTCGGGGGCTGTGTCTATTGCTCGCCCACCGGAAGTGGGGAGTTCGGCGGGGACCCGCGGGAGGAAATCCCGGCCCAGTTCGCGCAGATTTCCGCGCGGATGGGCCAAAAATGGGACACACAAAAGCATATCGCCTACCTACAGGCCCGGACCAACACCTATGCCCCGGTCGAACGGCTGCGGGAGGTCTACGAACAGGCCCTCGGCTGTCCGGGGGTGGTGGGGCTGGCGGTCGCAACCCGCCCGGACTGCCTGTCTGAACCGGTCTGCGACCTGCTTGCGGAATTTTCTGAGCGCACCTATCTAACCGTCGAGCTGGGGCTACAGACCGCCAACGATCAAACCGGCGCGGCGCTCAATCGGTGTTATGGTCTCTCCGATTTTTTGGAGGGATATGCCCGTCTGCGCGCACGCGGTGTTTCTGTCGGGGTGCACATCATCGACGGATTGCCGGGGGAGTCGCATGAGATCATGCTGGAGACCGCCCGTCTGCTCGCAGGGTTGGAACTGCACCTCGTGAAAATCCATCTGCTGCATGTGATCGCGGGCACACCGCTTGCCGAATCTTTTGCAACACAAAAATTCCCGCTGCTCACCCGCGAAGCCTATGTGCAGATCGTCTGCGACCAGCTCGAGCTGTTCCCGCCAGAGTTCGTGATCGGCAGGCTCACCGGCGACGGCGCGCCCGATATGCTGATCGGCCCGGACTGGAGCCGCAAAAAGCTCTGCGTCCTCAACGAGATTGACAAGGAGCTTGCCCGCCGGGACTCCTGGCAGGGCAAACACTGGAAGCAGGCGCGGCCCGTATGACTGCCGTCGTTTCTCTGCCAGTCCGCTGGCGGCAGTCCCAAAAGATAACAGGGTCCTGCGGGACAGGGACTCCTGGATTAAGGCCCACCTGAATTTCGCTAAACTTTTATTTAGCGAAATTATTTGTTTTGCCTTTTTGCCGCACTCCCCCACTTCACCGATGGCCTGGATTTGGCAGCGGAGGCTGCCGGACACTGAATCTTGCAGCCTGGCAAGGCAAAAGGCAGACACCCCTCTGCGGCCTGCAAAGAGTTGCTGCAAAAAAAGCCTGCTCAGGCAGGGGTGGCTGACTGTGTGTAAAGCTCCTGGACTTGCCATCAAAATCCGGAACCAGCTTCATCAGCGGAAACCGGTCCCGAGAAAACAGCCGCCGCCTTGGCCGAAAACAGCTCTTGTGAAATTTCCATGTATTTACACAATGGCGAAAATCCGATTTCATCTGAAAAAACAACCCGCCGGACAGTATAAACCATCCGGCGAACCTGCATCAGGGAATGTCGTCCTTCTGTTTGAACTTTTTTACCAGCCGGTAAAACGCATACTTGTTGATATTGAGCAGCGTCTGGGCCTCCTTACTGGTCAGGGAGCCTTCTTTGTACCGCTGGTAGATAGAAGGAAAATCCTCCGGTACGGGGGCTGGGGGACGTCCAAACCGTACTCCATTCGCTTGCGCGCGGGAAATTCCCTGTCTCTGCTTTTCCTTCCGTTCCTGCTCGGCAGCCTCCAGAACGTCCGCAACAGCATCGAATTTTTCCTGATCGTCTATGATCTCTCTGATTTTCTCAATTAGCGCGGCATCCATAATTATCCTCCTTAATAAGCTGAGAAAGCCTCACCGGAAATGCCGCAGAACTGCCGCTTGCAAACTGCGCCTTTCCGGAAAAAACGCGTCGGTTTTCCCAAGTTAAAGATCAGGGAGCGTCAGAAACGAGCGGCTCTCCGCTTTCCGACCTGGTGCTGTCTGAAAAACTGAAAACATCGTCTTTTTCCGGTGGAAGCGGTCCTCCTCTTCTCTCTAAAGCCCGCCCGCCTTTTATGAAAAATACGTCCGTTTTCCTGCCTCTATACAAGCCCTGTCCCTGAGCTTCCCGCAGGTGCCACTATGGGAAGATCGTCCGGTCTTTATTGATTGCTGTGTTCAAGCATATCGGTCCACTCCCTCCCCGGATCGCCAGATCTAAAATGCAGGATTCCCCCTATTTTCTATTATAACATTTTTTGTAGATTTTCGCAAAAAAAAGAGTAGAAAAATTTTTGATCTTTATTTATTTTTTCTGCACAAAGATTGCGGGCACCAGGCACGTTTTGTTCGTGCAGTTGCACAGTATCCTGAAAGGTGCGCGGCGTTTTGGGTTCCAGACCAAAACGCCCCCACTCGCGGCTAACGCCGCGACAGCCGCTCGGCGCACCCCACAAGAGGGACTGAGGGCAACGGAAGTTTGGGTTCCCGACCAAACTTCCGGGGCGCAAGCGCCCTTCTTCGGGGGACTTCTCGGACCTACGGTCCGAAGCGCGCTCCGCGCGATGCCCCCTCAGTTTGCCTCACGGGCGAGGGGTCAAAGGCAGCATCCGTTTGGCCCCAGCCCAAACGGATAGGCGCTCGCGCCTTCCTCGGGTCTTCTCGGCTGGCGCCGAAGCGCGGCATCCGCCGCGACGACCCTGCGGGCTGCCTCACGGGCGAGGGGTCAGCGACCCCTCCCCGTGTGCCCCTCCCCGGCAAGCCTTGTGCGCCAGTCCGGTCGGGCACTGTGTAGTGGGGTTTTGCGGCGCGGCCTGGGGCGAGTGAGAGGGCCTGTCTGGGCAAAAAACAGGTCGGGGCGGGCACTGACATGCGTGTCTTTTCCGCCCAGCCAAAGGCGGGCACCCTTCCGGGGGGATACATAAGGGGGGTGGGGCGCATGTTGTTTTGGAATCCCGACCAAAACAACGCCCATCGCTTCTCGGGCTTTCAGCCCGAAGCGCGCTTGCGCGCGACGCTCGGGCAAGATGCGCCTCACGGGTTAGGGGTCAGCGACCCCTCCCCGTGTGCCCCTCCCCGGCAAGCTGGGAAGCTCGGCCCGATCGGGCACTGTGTAATGGAGTTTTGCGGCACAGCCCGGGGCGAGTGAGAGGGCCTGTCTGGGCAAAAAACAGGCCGGGGCGGGCTGTGACATGCGTGTCTTTTCCGCCCAGCCAAAGGCGGGCACCCTTCCGGGGGATACATAAGGGGGTTTCCCCCTTATGTGTGCTTTTTACCTTGCTTTTTGCACAAGCAAAAAACAAGCCGTCCGCCCGGACGGGAC
>NZ_QZEG01000011.1:0-85402 GCF_009917605.1 Anaerotruncus sp. 1XD42-93
GATTGGGAGCGCTTTTTTACCCGATCATTGTTTAAAAGTTTCGTCCACCTTTTCAAAGGTGGCGGGGTCGAGGGGCAGAGCCCCTGACGCGCTCCGCACTGCGAGCCGCAGCGAAGCGTTTCGAGCGCAACCCGCCGAAGGCGGGCTCTTAGCGCGAGATGAGCGCGGAACGCCTTATCCTGTGAAGCGCATTTTTCGGGTGAATTGCCGCTCAAAAAGCGGCAAGAGGGGGCTTTTTGCAAGTGAAAAAGCCCCCTGACGCACCCCCGGATTTTCTGCCCAAGCCGTTAAATCTTTGTCACATCTACCAGTTCCACATCGTCGATCGTCTTCTGCATCTTGAGGCAGTTCGCGAGCGCGTTCGCGGTGTCAAGGGAGGTCAGGCAGGGGATCGAAAGCTCGACCGCCTTGCGCCGGATCTGCACCGAATGGCGCGCCGGAATCCGCCCTTTTGACGAGGTGGAGATGATATAGTCGAGCTTGCCGCTCTCGATCAGGTCCATGATATTGGGATGGTCGCCGTCCATCTTGCGCACCGTGTTGGCCGCGATCATGTGACGGTTGAGCACCGACGCACAACCCGGTGTTGCATAGAGGTGGTACCCGAGCTTCTCGAACTTCTCCGCAATCTCAAGCACCTCGATCTGGTCGCTGTCCTTGACGGTAAGCAGCAGGTTGCCCTCGTCCTTGTGGTTGAGCCTGTAACCTGCGGCAGTCAGCCCTTTCAGCAGCGCCTCTTCGAAGTTATGCGCAATGCCGAGCACTTCGCCAGTCGACTTCATCTCAGGCCCGAGCATGGTGTCAACATCGTGCAGCTTCTCAAAGCTGAACACCGGCACCTTGACCGCCACATATTCCGCCTCGGGGTACAGCCCGGAGCCGTAGCCCATATCGCGCAGCCTGTGTCCCAGCATGACCCGTGTTGCAATGTCTACCATCGGCACGCCGGTGACCTTGCTGATATAGGGCACCGTACGGGAGGAACGGGGATTGACCTCAATGACATAGACGTCCCCATTATAAACCACATACTGGATATTTACCAGCCCGACCACCTTGAGCGCCCTGGCCAGCCGCCCAGTGTAGGCAATCAGGGTAGCTTTGATCTTCTGGGAAAGGGTCTGCGCTGGATAGACCGAGATCGAGTCACCCGAGTGGACGCCCGCCCGCTCGATATGCTCCATGATGCCGGGGATCAGGTAGTCCTCCCCGTCGCAGATCGCGTCCACCTCGATCTCCTTGCCCATCATATATTTGTCGATCAAAACCGGGTTCTCAATCAGGTGTGAGGTGATGATCGCCATATATTCGCGTACATCCGCGTCAGAGTAGGCGATAATCATATTCTGCCCGCCCAGCACATAGGATGGCCGGAGCAGCACCGGATACCCCAGATCGTTTGCAGCCGCTACCGCCTCATCCGAGGTCATGACCGTATGCCCCTTCGGACGTGGGATGCCGCACTGTTCAAGTACCTCGTCGAACCGCTCGCGGTCCTCGGCAGCGTCGATGCTGTCCGCACAGGTCCCCAGGATATTCTCCCCGCGCTCCATCAGATGCTTGGTCAGCTTGATTGCGGTCTGCCCGCCAAACTGCACCACAACCCCCCA
The DNA here is from genome assembly GCF_009917605.1 of Anaerotruncus sp. 1XD42-93. NCBI lineage: Bacteria > Bacillati > Bacillota > Clostridia > Eubacteriales > Oscillospiraceae > Anaerotruncus > Anaerotruncus sp. 1XD42-93. The sequence continues at coordinate 1,611 of NZ_QZEG01000011.1, forward strand.
CGGTTTTTCGGTCTCAAGCAGGTTGTCGATGTCCTCGGGGGTTAGCGGGTCAAAATAGAGCCGGTCGGAGGTGTCGAAATCGGTGGAGACGGTCTCGGGGTTGTTGTTGGCGATAATCGCTTCATACCCCTCCTCCTTGAGCGCCCAGACACAGTGCACCGAGCAGTAATCGAACTCGATCCCCTGCCCGATCCGGATCGGGCCGGAGCCGATGACCAGCACCTTCTTTTTGTCGGACGGATGGTTCTCCAGAAACTCCGCCGCTTCGTTTTCCCGGTCGTAGGTCGAGTAGAAATAGGGGGTCTCGGCCGAAAATTCAGCGGCGCAGGTGTCCACCATCTTATAGGAGGCGTGCCGCTTCCACGCGTCCGGGATCTCCTGCCCGGAAATCCGATTGATCGTCCGGTCGAGGAACCCGTACTTTTTCGCGGTCTCATATTTCCTTTGGGTCAGCGCGCCATCCGCGAGATACCGTTCCAGGTCCACCAGGTTGCGCAGCTTGCAGGTGAACCACCGGTCAATCTTGGTAATTTCAAAAATCTGATCGGGGGTCACCCCGCGTTTCAGCGCCTCGTAGACCACAAAAATCCGTTCGTCGTCGCAGTTGTGGAGCAGCGCAAGGATCTCTTCGTCCGATTTGTCCGCCAGTTTCCCATAGTCGAGGGTATCCAACCCCAGCTCGATGCTGCGGACAGCTTTCATCATCGCCTGCTCGAACGAACTGCCGATCGACATGATCTCGCCGGTCGCTTTCATCTGGGTTCCGAGGGTGCGTTTTCCGTAGACAAACTTGTCAAACGGCCATTTGGGGAACTTGACAACAATATAGTCAATCGTCGGCTCAAAGCAGGCATAGGTCTTGCCGGTGACCGCATTGACGATCTCGTCAAGGGTGTAGCCGATCGCAATCTTAGCAGCGACCTTGGCGATCGGGTATCCGGTGGCCTTGGAGGCCAGCGCGGACGACCGCGAGACACGCGGGTTGACCTCGATCACCGCATACTCGAAGCTGTCCGGGCGCAGGGCAAACTGGCAGTTGCAGCCGCCCTCAACCCCGAGTGCCTGCACAATATTGATTGCGGCGGTGCGCAGCATCTGGTATTCCTTGTCCGCGAGGGTGACCGCAGGCGCAACAACGATGCTGTCGCCGGTATGGACGCCGACCGGGTCGAGGTTTTCCATCGAGCAGACGGTGATGATGTTGCCTTTGCGGTCGCGGATGACCTCGAATTCGATCTCCTTCCAGCCGGAGATGCATTTTTCAATCAGTACCTGGGTGATCGGCGAGAGCCGCAGGCCGTTGCGGGCAATCTCCCGCAGCTCCTGTTCGTCGGATGCGATGCCGCCGCCGCTCCCGCCGAGGGTAAACGCCGGGCGGACGATCACCGGATAGTGGATTTCCTCCGCAAAGGAGACTGCGTCCTCGACCGTCTCCACCACCTTGGAGGGGATACAGGGCTGGCCGATCGACTCCATTGTGTCCTTGAACATCTGGCGGTCCTCCGCCTTGTCGATCGTTTCAGGGTCTGCGCCGAGCAGCTTGACCCCGTTTTCCGCGAGGAACCCCTCCTTGGCAAGCTGCATCGAAAGAGTCAGGCCGGTCTGCCCGCCGAGCGTCGAGAGGACGCTGTCCGGCTTCTCGTGTTTGATGATCCGTTTGACCACATCAAGGGTCAGCGGCTCGATGTAGATTTTATCCGCCATCGCCTTGTCGGTCATGATGGTGGCAGGGTTGGAGTTGATTAAGATGACCTCCAGCCCTTCTTCGCGCAATGCGCGGCAGGCTTGTGTGCCCGCGTAGTCAAATTCAGCGGCCTGTCCAATCACAATCGGGCCTGAGCCGATGACAAGTACCCGTTTTACATCAGAGCGCAGCGGCATTTCAGCCCACCTCCTTCGCGGATTTTGCAGCTTTCATCAGGTCCACAAACCGGTCAAACAGCACGCCTGTGTCCTCCGGGCCGGAATGCGCCTCTGGGTGGAACTGCACAGTGAAGATCGAACCATCCCCATACTGTACCCCTTCGCAGCTCTTATCGTTCGCATTGATGTGGCTCACCTTCCCGACCGATGCGGGCAGCGTCTCCCCCAGCACCTCATAACCGTGGTTCTGGCTGGTGACATAGGTCAGCCCGGTTGCGAGGTCGATCACCGGCTGGTTGCCGCCCCGGTGCCCATACTTGAGCTTGGCAGTTTTTGCGCCCTGCGCGAGTGCCATCAGCTGGTGCCCCAGGCAGATGCCGAAGATCGGGATACCCAGCCGGGCGATCTCCCGGAGGTTTTCGATCGCTTCGGTATTTTCGGAAGGGTCGCCCGGGCCGTTGGAAAGCATAATCCCATCAAAGCCGCCCTCCCGTAGCTGGTCCGCGGCGACTGTCGCGGGCAGGACGGTGACATTGCACCCACGCAGCAGCAGCGACCGCCGGATATTGCGCTTGTAGCCGTAGTCGATCAGCGCAACCTCATACTGCGGGTTCTCACAGGTATATTTTTTCGGCTGGACGGCTGTGACCGTCCTGACCGCATCCCGGATGGCAAAAGCGCCGATCCGCTCGAGCGCTGCCTCCCGGTCGGTGATTTCCTCGGTGGTAATCATCCCGTTCATCACCCCGTGTTCCCGGATCTTGCGGGTCAGAGCGCGGGTGTCGATGTCATAGAGACCGATGATATCGTGTTTTTTGAGGAATGCGTCGATTGTCCCCTCACAGCGGAAGTTGCTGGGGCATTCGCACCACTCCCGGACGACATATCCTTTGACGTATGACCGGTCGGACTCCTGGTCCTCCTCATTGACCCCGTAGTTACCGACCAAAGGGAAGGTCTGGGTGACGATCTGCCCGCAGTAGCTTGGATCGGTCAGCGCCTCCTGATAGCCGGTCATGCCGGTTGTGAACACCACTTCACCGATCGTGGTGCCCTGCGCGCCAAACGACAGCCCTTCAAAGACTGTCCCGTCTGCGAGCAGGAGCGTCGCTTTCTGTTCGTTCTGTAAAATCTGCATAGGTATCCTCCATTTCCAAACAAACCCTGTCACATCTTTGCAGGGGGCTTTTTCTCTTGCAAAAAGCCCCCTCATCTGCCCCGACGGCCCCCGTCAGGGCAGATTCACCCCAAAAAAGCGCTTCCCAGGACAAAACGTTCCGCCGTGTGCGCGCGGCGGCGGGGGCTCTGCCCCTCGGCCCCGCAATTTTTCGAGAAAAATTGAGTAAAGCTTTAGATACCCGCGGGGGAATGGATCGGCGGGATTGCCGAAGTGATGTCATCCCGCATCCGGATTGCCTCCGCACGCGCGGCCTGCGCAAAGTCCCTGCCGTCCCCGCCAGTTTTTTTCCAAGCAGTCAGCACCGCGCGGGAGGAATTCACAATCCCGCCCAGGCCGTTCTGGTCAAACGCGCCCGCTACATCCTTGGCGCCGCCTCCCTGTGCGCCGTATCCCGGCACCAGAAAGAAGGTATGCGGCAGACGGGCGCGCAGCTCGGAAAGCTGCGCCGGATAGGTTGCGCCGACTACGGCTCCAACCTTAGAATAGCCGTACCGGCCGATCTTGCCTGCACCCCACCGCTCGCACATATCGCCCATCGCGGCATAAACCGTCTCGTTTTCTCCGAGTTTCCGGTCCTGAAGCTCACCCGAGGAAGGATTGGAGGTCTTGACCAGCACAAAAATCCCCTTGTCTGGGTTGTCCCCTATCACCTCCAGCAGCGGTTTAATCCCATCGGTGCCGAGATACCCATTGACCGTCAGCGCATCCCCGCCGAACGGGACACACCTCTCCCCCTCAATCTCGATTTCCCCGAGGTGGGCGGCGGCGTACGCCTGCATGGTCGAACCGATGTCGTTTCGCTTGCCGTCGGTGATGACATACATCCCTTTTTCCTGTGCATACGAGATCGTCTCGGCGAGGCACTTCATCCCTTCCCATCCGAGCAGCTCATAATAGGCACACTGGGGCTTGACCGCCGGGACCACATCGCAGATCGCGTCGATGATCGCTTTATTATAGGTGAGATAGGCGTGTGCGGCGCCGCGCAGCGTTTTTCCATATTCCGCAAATGCTTCTGCCTTTACCTGTGCGGGGATATAGTCCAGTGTGGGGTCCAGCCCCACCACAGTCGGGTTGTTCCGCTCGATGATCCTGCGTATCAGCTTTTCCAAATCTCTTCCTCCATCTCAATCGTCGTCCTGCTGCCGGTAGGTGAACCGCCCGCCCAGCAGGGTGTATTTGACCCTGCCGGTGACCTCCATCCGGTCAAAGCAGGTATTTTCGGATTTTCCATGCAGCCTGGTCCGGTCGACCGTCCATCGCTCCCCCGGGTCGAACAGCACCAGATCGGCGGGCGCACCAGCTTGCAGAGTCCCCGCCTTGATCCCGAGCAGCCGGGCGGGGGAAAGGCTCATCATCTCGATCAGCCGCACCAGCGGGATAATGCCTGGGTGAACCAGATGGGTCAGGCAGAGGGCAAGCGAAGTTTCCAGGCCGATGACCCCGTTTGGAGCGGTCTCAAACACCGCCTTTTCTTCTTTCGCGTGGGGGGCATGGTCGGTCGCGATACAGTCGATCGTCCCGTCCGCGATCCCCTCGAGGATAGCCAGCCGGTCGGATTCCTCCCGCAGCGGAGGGTTCATCCGGAAGTTGGCGTCTTGGGAGAGCAGCTTCTGATCGGTCAGCGTGAAATAGTGGGGACCGGTTTCGCAGGTCACCTGCGCACCCCGGCGCTTGGCGTCCCGGATGAGCGCCACCGACCCGCTGGTCGATACATGGGCAATATGCACCCTTGTCCCGGAGGATTCCGCGAGCGCCACGACTGCGGCGGTGTTGCAGTCCTCGGAGGCGCGGTCGATCCCTTTGACCCCGAGCTGTGCGCTGACCTGCCCCTTGTGCATGATCCCGCCGTCCACGATCTCAAGGTCTTCCGCGTGGCTGATGACGCACAGGCCCTGTTCCTGCGCCTCCCGCAGCGTTTCCAGCATCAGGCGGTTGTTCGGCACCGGGCGCCCGTCATCGCTGACCGCCACCGCGCCCGCTTCCCGCAGCGCGGCGAGATCGGTGCGCTGTTCCCCGCGCAGCCCGCAGGTAATCGCCGCCACCGGACAGACCCGCGCTTTTGCCGCTTTTGCCCGCCCGAGAATCTCCGCGACCACCTCGGGGCTGTCGCAGGCGGGTTTGGTGTTGGGCATGCAGGCCACCGCGGTGAAGCCGCCCGCGGCCGCAGCCGCGCAGCCGGTCAAAATATCTTCCTTATGGGTGAAGCCGGGGTCACGCAGATGTACGTGCATATCCACCAGCCCGGGGGCAAGGCAAAGGCCCGTCGCATCGAGCGTTTCGCAGTCCCCGGAATGGGCAGGAACCGTCCCGGCCGCGGCGATTACGCCGTTCTCAACCAGAAGGTCCCCCATCTGGTCGGTCCCGCTGGACGGATCAATCAACCGCGCCTGTTTGATCCACAGCCTGTTCATCGTTTCCTCCTTTTTCAGTCAGACACAAAAATACCCACCCATCAAAGAAATGGGCAGGCGTTTCATCAAGGGTGAAAAACAGAATAGAAAACCAGACCCGCTTGAATACAAAACTGATTCATCCGTCTGCCGGGCATACCTGACTTCCCCTTCCTCTTTTTCGGTTTGGATAATTATACAATATTTTTTCCGGTTTGTCTATCCGGCAAAATCCTCTTTTTTCGTGGATTTCGATGTGTTTTTTTATCCAAAATCCCAGTAATCCGATAAAAAACACCCCTGCCTTCTGTTTCCATAGCGCCGAAGATGTATTTTTATACGAATATTACACCGTTTATGCACTCAATTTGTAAAATATTTCCTTTCAGGGAGCCTGTTTCGCATCTTTTGCAGGGAGCTTTTTCCTGAATAACAAACGCCCTGCAAGGCAGGCCGCAGGCATCTCCGGCTCTACGCTTGCGACCCGCCGGGCGGTTCCTCCGGCTCCAAAAGCGGGGCGCGGTTCTCCTTGGAGAGGGTGAACCCCCGTCCTTTTACCTCGCTGACCCGGTTGATGACCATAAACGCATTCGGGTCGATCGAGAGGATCAGCTCGTTGAGCCGGGGCAGTTCCCGGTTGGAAACCACCGTCAGAACCACCGGCCGGCAGGTGCGCAGATAGCCGGTCTCCGCGTGGATGAGGGTGGACCCGCGGTCGAGGGTCTGGATGATCTCCCGGTTGATCTGCTCATACTGCTCGCTGACCACCTTGACCTGTGTGCGCGCCTGCCCAAACAGCAGCACCTTGTCCAGTACGGTGGTGTAGATCAGCACCATCAGCAGGCCGTATAACACCTGTTCCTGGTCGGCGAACCGCATCTGGAACAACAGGATCAGGAAATCAAACCCATACATCGAAAGGGAAACCGGAATCCCCAGTTTTTTCCTGAGTACAAGCGGCGGGATGTCCATACCGCCGGTGGAAGCCCCCGCCTTGATGACGATACCGATGCCCAGCCCGATCATCAGGCCGCCATAGACAGCGGCGAGCATCCGGTCGGAGGTGAGCGCCTCGAGCTGAGGAAGCCGCTCGAGCACCCCGAGGATGAGCGGATAAGAAACCGTACTGAGCAGGGTCGTCAGCGCAAACTGCCTGCCCAGCACTGCCAGCCCCACCAGGAACATCAGCAGGTTGAAGGCCGAGACAAACAGAGTTACCGGCACCCCGGCGCCGTGATAAAAGACCAGCGCCAGACCGGTGCTTCCACCGGTGACCAGTCCGGTGGGGAGGATAAACGCGGTCACCGCCAGCGCATAGACCGCATTCCCAAGCAAGATCAACGGCACCGTCCGGAGCCATTGCAGACGTTTTTCCAGCATCATTTTCACACACTTCCTTTTTTACTTTCAAATATAGATTGTGCTAATGCGGTAAAGGGGGAAACAAAAAGCGGACGTCAATCGACGTCCGCTTTTTTCGATTCAGATGTTTTATTTCTCCCTCGCATTAGACCGCTCCATTCTCAGGATTTGTTTCGTCCCCTATGACGCGGAGGTTTTTTACCCCAATCACCACCTGGACATCCTTGCGCAGCCCAACCGGCACAAACCCCTTTTACTGTCCGGTGGGGCACGTTTCCCCCTCAGGGATCAATCTGTTCCATGCCTAGCCGAACCCCTTTTGCGCACAGCCCATCCAAAGCGCTCCCATCTCTTTTTATAAACGGCACAGCCAAAAACGACGAAATGCTTTCAAGCATGTTCATACAAAACACGGAGGAAACAAATACCGGATGTTTTTTATCATATCAGATTCGCCGCAGGATGTAAACCCCCTCTCCTTGCCAACAACAGGGGCTCTGTGTTAAAATAATCCTGCCGGATGGGCTTTCCGCCCTCCCGCAATCCAAACCAACTGGAGGGACTTTTATGGACCTTTCGATCCGCAGGATATGCCCCGCTGACCTTGATACGGTTACGAAAATCGAGGCGGCCTGTTTCCCGCCCGCTGAAGCCGCCAAAAGGGAGACGATGGCCCGCCGGATCGCGGCCTTTCCGCACAGCTTCCTGATTGCCGAGCTGGAAGGGGCGCCCGCCGGCCTGATCAACGGATGCGTCACCAGCCAGCAGACGATCACCGACGACCTGTTCGCCGATGCCAGCCTGCACAATCCCGATGGTGCTTACCAGTCGGTATTCGGGCTGTGCGTGCTGCCCGAATACCAGCGCCGCGGGATTGCCGCCCAGCTGATGCGGGCATTCTGCGAGCTGGCACGCGCGGACGGACGCAAGGGAGTCATCCTGACCTGCAAGCAGCATCTGATCCCCTATTACGAGCGGTTCGGCTTCGAGAACCTTGGGGTCTCCCAGTCGGTGCATGGCGGCGCGGTCTGGTATGACCTGCTGCTCCGCTTTTGACAGGGGCCGGACGCCATGAATAAGACCCTGCTTTACCTGCTCTATTTCTGCGCCTATTCGACCGTCCTGCTCCTGATCGGCAAAAGCAGCCTGCGGGACGGGAACACGGTCGGACAGTTTTTTCTCGGCGGACGCCACCTCAGCCTCTGGCGGTGCATGGCGACCTTCTCCGGGACCTGGGTTTCCGCTGCCAGCATCCTGAGCCTGACCGGAAGCGTCTACGAGAGCGGCTACAACGTCGTGCTCTATTCGGTATTCCCCTGGTTTATCGGCGCATTTTTCCTCGTCGGGATCAGCGACCGTCTCTACGACAACGAAATTTTGACCATCCCCGAGCTTTTTTATAAGCGGTTTGGCTCCAAGGGGCTCCAGGTGGCCTATGCCGCAGTCTTTATCGCGGTGTACATCTTTTATCTGGTCATCCAGATCAAGGGGTTCGGGGTGGTCGCTTCCACCCTCTTCGACATCCCCTACGGCATCTCGATCCTGCTGGTCTATCTCTTCATCCTTTACACCACCTTTGGCGGTTACCGGTCGGTCACCCGCAGCGACGTCTTTAACCTGATCCTGCTCGCCATCAGCATCGCTGTGCTGTTTGTCACCATCACCTCGCGGGCGGGAGGCGTGCTCGAAATCCACCGTTCCGCTGCCGGCATTTCGGGGTTCGCCCACCCTGGGACCCCCTATCCGACCGAACCGGGCGGCCTGCTCCGCCCATTCGGGGAAGGGCTGTTCACCCCGCTGATGAACCTGAGCATGTTCTGCGGCTGGGGGCTGGGGCTCGCCGCAAATCCCCAGTACACCATCCGGATGCTCTCGGCACAGAACAAAAAAACGGCCCGGCGCACCGTCCTCTGTTCCCTGGGGTTTCTGGCGCTTGTCTATTTCTCGTTGATCCAGATCGGGCTGGGGATGCGGGTGCTGATCCCCACCCTGTCCACCGTCTCCAAAACCGACGAAATCATCACCTGGCTGATTAACAACCAGCTTTACAGCGCCTGGAGCGGTTTTTTCCTCTTCTCGATCATCGGGGCATGCGTCTCAACCGCCAACTCCCAGCTCCTTCTGATCGCCTCTTCGTTCGCCTACGATATTGCACCCGCGGTCAGCCGGCGGAACCTCTCCCGCGAATCCATCCTGCGGTTGAGCCGGCTCGGGATCTTCGCCGGGGGCACCCTCTCGATGCTGCTCGCGATCGACCCGCCCGACAGCGTGATCTCGTACGGGGGCGACATCTGGGGAGTGGTCGCCGCCACCCTTTTTCCCGCAATGTATGGCACCCTGCTCTTCAAAAAGGTCAACCGTACCGGGGTCTGGGCCAGCCTGCTTTCCGGGCTTGCTTCGATTCTGCTTTTTTACCCGCTCTATTATGCGGGCCTGCTCCGGTTCCATCCCTCGATGCCCTGCGTGGCGATTTCGACAGCGGCGCTCGCGGCGGGGAGCCTGTATGCGCGCGGAAAGGGGGCAGGGGATGAAATTCCGGCTGAACATCGAGCATAAAATTATGATCCCGTTTTTGACCATCGGTATCTTGACCATCCTCTGTTTCGGTACGATCATGACCTGGAACGGCTATGTCCAGAAGATGGAGCGGGAACGCGCTGCCGCCGCATCCAGTCTGCGCGCCCTCGAGCTGGACGCCGGGCTTTCCGGCAGCGGGACGCTCCTGCTACAGAAATACCGCCTGATCCAGAACGATTCCCTCTATCTCTTCGATGCGGATGGCGTTCTGCTGCTCGGCACACAGCCGCCCGACCCGGATGACATCCTGCTTGAAACCGGCCTCCCCGCATTCGGCTGGCGCGCCTGCTATGCCCTAGACCGCACCGCCTTCTGGAACAGCCTGATCGAAGAACAGAAATATATGATCCTCGCAACCATCGCCCTGCTGATTGTCATTGTGCAGGTGAGCCTTTTCGTTTCCTATAATATCTCCGAACCGCTCCGGCAGCTCAGTGAAGCCTGTAGAGTGGTGGCGGTGGGCGAGCAGCCGGTCCGGCGTTCCCCGCAGGTGGATGAATATGCCGAACGCAGCGACGAGATCGGGCAGCTTGCCAATGCATTCCAGCGGATGCTGGCAGACATTGCAAGCCACACCGACGAAATCCTCCGGATGAAGCTGCTCAACGAGACGATCGTGGAAAGCCTGCCGCTTGGGATCGTTGCGTGCAGCCCTGAAAAGGAGATCATCTGCATCAACTCAAAGGCGGTCGAGATGCTCGATCAGACCGGATACCTCTGCGGCGGGCAAACCCTGCGGCAGATTGTAGATGGGATCATCGTCAGCCCCAAGGTTCTGCACGACCCGATCCGCCTGCAAAATGCCGACGGCCGGGCGGTTGACTATGAGATCGGGGTCTGGCGGCTGCGTACCGCCGACGAGGGGGAGGGCGGCACCCTCTGCACCCTCGACGAGATCACCTACAAAAAACGGATGGAGGAAAAGCTGACTGAAGGGGAAAAGCTGGCCTATACCGGCCAGCTCGCCGCGATGCTTGCGCATGAGATCCGCAACCCGCTGGCCGGCATCCGGGCCGGAATACAGGTCATCAGCCGGCGGCTCGAGAGCGGCCGCGACCGGATGCTCAGTACCAGCATCCTCGGGGAGGTCGACCGGGTCAACCGGCTGATCGAGGACCTGCTCCACCTCTCCCGCAAACGGGAGAGCCAGAAGGTACTCATCAACCTGCCCGCCCTGTTCGACGAGCTGCTGCTCCTTTATGCCAAGATCGCCCAGAACAACCGCATCCGGATCACCGCCGGGGTGCAGGGGGACCCGCCGCTCTATGCCGACGAATCGGAAATCCGGCAGGTGCTTGTCAATCTCATCAACAACAGCATCAAATCGCTCCACAGCGGTGGGGAAATCGCGCTGGAAGCCCGCAGGGAAGGGGATTCGACCGTCCTCACCGTCTCGGACACCGGGGATGGGATGGACGAAGCCACCCTGCGGGGCGTACATGCTTCGCTGGAGGAGGGGCGTACCGGCGGCGGGCTGGGGCTTTCGATCGTCTCCCGCCTGCTCGCCCAGAATAACGGCTCTTTCTCGATCGACACCGCTGCCGGGCAGGGCACCCGCATCACCATCATCTTCCACACGGGAGGGACATCATGAAATATAAGGTACTTGTGATCGACGACGAATTTCTGATCCGGGTTTCGCTCGAAAACGGGCTTTCCGACCTCGGCTATCTGGTGGAAACATCGGACAACATCCGGGACGGACTTGCCGCTGCCGAACGGTTCCGGCCCGACTTCGTCCTGCTTGACAACCGGCTGGGGGATGATCTCGGGATCGACTATATCGAGCCAATCAAGCGGATCGATGAGGACATCCAGATTGTGATGATGACCGCCTACGGCACCGTTTCACAGGCGGTGGCTGCGATCAAGAAAGGCGCGTTCGACTATGTGCAGAAGCCGTTTGACATCGACGCGATCGACCTTCAGATCCGCCGCAGCCTGGTCCAGCTCAAAAACCGCCGCAGCCTTGAACTGCTCAAGGGCGGCAAGCCGCGGGAGCTGGTCGGCGCCAGCCCCGCCATCCAGCTGATCCGCAAGCATGTCCTGCTGCTCGCCAAAAACGATAATGTGGACCTGCTGATCCGCGGGGAGACCGGCACCGGCAAAGAGGTGGTCGTCAACATGGTGCACTACTCGAGCGGCCGCAGGGATGATCCGCTGGTCAAGATCAACTGCAGCGCTATCCCCGAAACGCTGCTCGAAGCCGAGCTGTTCGGGTATGAGAAGGGCGCATTCACCGGCGCGCTCAAAACCAAAAAGGGCCTGTTCGAGCTGGCGAACGGCGGTACCATCTTTCTGGATGAGATCGGCGAGATGCCGCTGACCATGCAGGCCAAGCTGCTGACCTTTCTGGAGGACCGCAGCTTCAAGCGGGTGGGTGGCCTGACCGACATCGAAGTCAATGTGCGGGTGATCGCCGCTACCAACCGCGACCTTGAAAAGGAGATTGTGAACGGCCGGTTCCGTCAGGACCTGTTCTACCGGCTGGATGTGATGCAGGTGCAGATTCCGCCGCTGCGGGAGCGCCGGGAGGACATCCGGGTGCTGAGCGAATATTACTTAGAGTATTTTAATCGAAAATTCAACAGAAATATCACCTCGATCGACCCCGCCTTGATGGAGCAGATGAACCGCCACGACTGGAAAGGCAATGTCCGGGAACTGCGCAACGTGATGGAGCGGTGTGTCCTCTTCTGTGAAGGGAGCACCCTCACCGGTTCGATCCTGCGGGAAGGCGGGCCGCAGATCAGCCCCCCGGGCGCATTTCCGCTCAAAGACCTCTCGGAAGGCCCGGTCGACCTGCAAGCGGAGATCGACCGGTTTGAACGCACCTATATCGACAAGGCGCTCGCGCTCTGCGGGGGCAACCAGTCAAAAGCTGCCCAGCTTCTCGGCTGTACCCGGTTCACCCTCAAGCGCCGCCTGGAAGCCTGACGGTATCCGGCAGGTCAGGACTATTTCAAAGCGCTTGGACAGGGATTTCGGACAGGCCGTCCCATTTGCAGGATTTTTTCAAAACTATGCAAATCCGTTGGACTGCCCGCCTTTTTGCATCTATCCCTCTGGATAGGGATTCCCAGTTGGTGCAGAGATGCGCAGGTGTGCATGACCGCACAGCCAACATGTGCGATTCTGCACATCTTTTTGCTTTTTTTGCAGCAAATCCTTGTATTTCCTGCGCCGGAAAATGGTATAGAAAAATTTTATACGCCGCTTCTGGCGGGGGTTTCCGGATATTTCTGCTTTTGCTCCCGAAAACTGGCACTCAATTTGCTGTTTATTTGACCAACAAACACAAATTCTTAATTTTTTAAGGAGGGTTTTTTATGTACAAAGTAGACCTCAACAGCGACCTTGGTGAGAGCTTTGGCGCCTATACCATTGGTATGGACTCCGAAATCCTCAAGTACGTGTCGTCGGCAAACGTGGCATGCGGCTTCCACGCTGGCGACCCGCTGGTCATGGGCAAGACGGTCGAACTGGCAAAAGCTGCGGGCACTGCTATCGGCGCGCATCCCGGGTTCCCGGACCTGGTTGGTTTCGGACGCCGCAACCTGGCAGCTTCCCCCGCCGAAGCAAAAGCAGATGTGAAATACCAGCTCGGCGCACTGCTCGCCTTCACCAAATCGGCCGGCGTCCGCCTCCAGCATGTCAAGCCCCACGGCGCACTCTACAACATGGCTGCGGTTGACATGAAGCTCGCGCTCGCGATCTGCGAAGCGGTTGCAGAGGTGGACAGCAGCATCATCCTGCTCGGGCTGGCCAACAGCAAGATGCTCGAAGCGGGCCGCGAGGTTGGCCTGAAGGTTGCCAGCGAAGTATTCGCGGACCGCGCCTACCTTGAGGACGGCAACCTCGTCCCCAGACGTCAGGAAGGCGCTGTCATCCACGACAAAGACCTCGCAATCAAGCGGGTAATCGGCATGGTTACCCAGGGTAAGGTCGAGAGCATCACCGGCAAGGAGATCGAAATCAAGGCGGATTCGATCTGCGTGCATGGGGACAATCCGTCCGCGCTCGAATTTGTCAGCAATATCCGCACAGAGCTTCAGAAAAACGGCGTAGAGATCTGCAACCTTGACGCGATCGTCTGATCCGGACGGTCCCAACGATTGTAACTAGGAGGGTACATACATGAGCAAAGAGAACACTACCAATGCGGCTCCGGTGAAAAAGAGCGGCGGTGCGCTGTTCGGCGCAGCGTTCCTGATGGCGACTTCGGCGATCGGGCCGGGCTTCCTTACACAGACTTCCACCTTTACCTCGCAGTACCTATCGTCGTTCGCGACGGTTATCCTCTGTACCATCCTCCTCGACATCATCGCCCAGGCCAACATCTGGTCGATCATCGGTGTTTCGGGGATGCGCGGGCAGGACATCGCCAATAAGGTGCTTCCCGGCCTCGGCTTTGTCGTGGCCTTCATGGTTGCGCTCGGCGGCCTCGCATTCAACATCGGAAATGTCGGCGGCGCGGCGCTCGGCTTCAATGCCCTGCTCGGTATCCCCGAGAAGGTTGGCTGTATCATTGCGGGCGTTATCGCAATCTGCATCTTCCTTTCCAAAAACGCCACCGGCGTGATGGATAAGGTCACCAAGGTGCTCGCCGGAATCATCCTGGTTTCGATCGCGATCGTCGCGGTTGCTTCCAAGCCCCCGGTCGGCGAGGTTGCCGCCAAAGTCTTTATGCCGGATAACCCGTCCACCCTGCTCTTCCCGATGATTACCCTGCTGGGCGGCTCGTGCGGCGGTTATATCGCATTCTCCGGCTCCCACCGCCTGATCGACGCGGGCATCAGCGGCCCGGAAAACATCCAGCATATCCGCAAGAGCGTGCTGACCGGTATCGGTGTTTCGGGCACCGTCCGCATCCTGCTCTTCCTCGCGGTTCTGGGCGTCTGCACCGCGGGTGGTGCTGCTGCCGCGGCACAGGTCGCGGGTGCGTCCAACCCTGCGGCCGAGGCGTTCCGTCTGGCGGCCGGTGAGATCGGCTACCGCCTGTTCGGCATCGCGCTGCTCTCCGCCGCGATCACCTCGGTCATCGGCGCAGCTTACACTTCGGTTTCGTTCCTCAAGACCCTGCATCCGTTCATTGCGCAGAACGAGAAGTGGTTTGTTATCGGCTTTATCGCTTTCTCGACCCTGATTATGGCGATCCTCGGCGGCGCTGCCAAGCTGCTGATCGTCGCAGGCTCGCTCAACGGCCTGATCCTGCCGATCACCCTCGGCGTCATGCTGCTTGCCAGCCGCAACAAGAAGATTGTCGGCGAAAGCTACAAGCACCCGACCTTCCTGATCGTCGCGGGCGTGGTCGTTGTCTGCCTGACCGGTTTTGTCGGGCTGAAGTCGGTCCCGAACCTGCTCAACCTGTTTAAATAAGACCCGGTGATCCCTGCTGCTGTGGCGCGCATCCGCGCGCCACAGTCCGCATATGGGAGAACCCATTCAGAATGGAGGACTGCCAACCTATGGATTCTGTAAAATTTCTGTTGACCGGCGACACCTCGGTTTCGGTGGAGTTCGGCAATGAGATCAGCACCGCCATCAACGCCAAAATCCGCGCGTTCAACATCGCGCTCCAGGGCAGCGGGATCAAGGGCATCGTCGAAACGGTGCCGAGCTACCGCGCGCTGATGGTCCATTACGACCCTGCGGTCATCCGCTATGAAAAGCTGGTCGAGCAGATGCAGGGGCTGATGGGCGATCTGGACAAGATCGAAATCCCCCCGAGCGACGTGCTCGAAATCCCGGTGCTCTACGGCGGCGAGGAAGGCCCGGACCTCGAATTTGTCGCCAAGCACAACAACAAGACCCCCGAAGAGGTCATCAAAATCCACTCCTCAACCGAATATCTCATCTACATGCTCGGGTTTACCCCCGGCTTCACCTATCTGGGCGGCATGAGCAAGGAGATCGCCACCCCGCGCCTGCAAAGCCCGCGGGTGAAAATCCCGGGAGGTTCGGTCGGTATCGCGGGCGAGCAGACCGGTGTTTATCCGATCGACTCCCCCGGCGGCTGGCAGCTCATCGGCCTGACCCCTGTGAAGATGTACGACCCCAACCGCGCAGTCCCTATCCTGCCCGAAGCGGGACAGTACATCAAATTCCGCCCGATCGACCGCAAGGAGTTCGAGCAGATTCAGAAGCAGGTTGAGGCGGGCGCCTACGAGTGCCGCCGCTATCCCAAAAAGGAGGAGCAGAAATGAGCATTCGTATTATAAACGGCGGGATGCTGACCACTGTACAGGATAACGGGCGTATCGGTTACCAGCAGTTTGGCGTGCCGGTTTCGGGCGCGATGGACCAGCAGGCCGCTGCGATCGCAAATATCCTCGTCGGCAACGAGGATAACGAGGCGGTGCTCGAAGTCACCATGCTCGGTCCGCGCATCGAGTTTCAGGAGGCCAACTGCATCGCTGTCACCGGCGGCGACCTCACCCCCCAGCTCGACGGGAAATCCTTCCCGATGAACCGCGCGGTTGCAGTCCAGAAGGGGCAGGTGCTCTCGTTTGCGGCTCCCCGTTCGGGCTGCCGCGCCTATATCGCGTTTGCCGGTGGCCTGGATATCCCGCAGGTCATGGGCAGCCGCTCGACCTACCTCAAGGCGAAGATCGGCGGCCTGGAGGGGCGCAAGCTGGATAAAGAGGATATCATCGCCTTCCGCGCACCCACTGCCCAGCTCCCGAACATGGAAAAACGCGCGGTCGCAGATGCCGAGACGTTTACGAAAACCGACGTTACCCTGCGCGTCGTGCTTGGCCCGCAGGATGATGCATTCACCGAAGCCGGCATCAAGACGTTCCTTGGGGAAACCTACGCGGTAACGGTCCAGTCCGACCGGATGGGCTGCCGTCTGGACGGCCCGGTGATCGAGCATGTCAAGGACGGCAACATCATTTCGGACGGTATCTCGTTCGGCGCGATCCAGGTCCCATCCGAGGGCAAACCGATTATTATGGTTGCCGACCGGCAGACAGTGGGCGGCTACACCAAGATTGCGACGGTCATTTCAGCGGATTTCAGCAAGGCCGCACAGATCAAGGCGGGTGACAAAATCCGGTTTGTACAGGTTGGGATTACCGAAGCGCAGGACCTCTATCTCGACCGCAAAGCCTACCTGCGTGCACTGCGTGAAGCGCTCTCCCACACCTATGACCCGTCTGCCGGACCCGCAAAACAGCCGCCGCGCCCTCAAAAATATGCCTGCCTCCCCCGGTAAACGGGGATCACTCTCCCAAAACCAGTGACCGAAAGGAGCATGACCATGCCGCGTTTTGACATCACCCCCTATGTTGACATGTCCCCCGCCGAGGTGCGCCAGCGCATCCGTTCGGGTGAGATCACCTTCCCCACTGCGGGCATGTGCCGCGGATATGCACAGGCCAACCTCGTGATCCTGCCGCCCGAATATGCAGCAGATTTCAAAGAATACGCCGAAAAGAACCCGTTCCCCTGCCCGGTGCTCGAGATCATTGAGGGCACCCCGGAAACCCATGATATGGGCGAGGGCGGCAACATCGTAACCGACATTCCCGAATATTTCATTTACCGGAACGGGGAGTTCAGCGAAAAGGTCAACGACGCCTCCGCGTTCTGGAAAGAGGGGTATGTCGGGTTCCTGATCGGGTGCAGCTTCTCCTTCGAGGAAGCGCTGATGAAAGCAGGCATCGAAATCCGGCATATCGCGACCGGACGCAACGTCCCCATGTACAAGACCAACATCCAGACGGTCAAAGCCGGACCGTTTGAAGGCCCCATGGTTTGCAGCATGCGCCCTATGACCCCGGAAAACGCCCGCCTTGCCTATGATATCACGGTCAAATTCCCCAACGTACACGGCGCGCCGGTGCATATGGGGGACCCATCGGTAGTCGGGGTCGCAGATATCATGAAACCCGACTACGGCGAAGCAGTCGAAATCCGCGAGGGGGAGATTCCGGTGTTCTGGCCGTGTGGCGTCACGCCGCAGGCAGCGATCGAAGCAGCAAAGCCCCCGATCGTGATTACCCATTCGCCGGGGCATATGTTTATTACCGACATCCCCAATGCAGAGCTGAATGATTACCTACAGGAGAAAAAACAGTCAAAATAACTGTTTGTCAAACCGTCCACGTGCAGGCGTGGACGGTTTCCGTTTGGAGGCGCCCTACCTTTATTCTCCAAGCACCTGTTTCACAGCCCCTTTCACCCCCATAGCCCTCCTCCTGCCACCACACCGCAAGCCGCGCAGCGAGCACTGAAAAAACCTTTTGACACCGCTTGCAGGCTGTGTTATACTGTCCAGACAGGCAGTTATTTTTTTGAAATTCTAAGAAAAGGAGCATCCCAATCATGCGTCTCCTGCGTCATACAGCGCCTGTTGAAAACGGGATCACTGAAGGCGTTATCTGGAAGCAGCTGCTGTTTTTCTTTTTCCCCATCCTGCTCGGGACCTTTTTCCAGCAGCTTTACAATACAGCAGATGCGATTATCGTCGGCAAGTTTGTCGGCAAAGAGGCGCTTGCGGCGGTCGGCGGCACCACCGGTACCCTGATTAACCTGTTTGTCAACCTGTTTGTCGGTGTCTCATCAGGCACCACCGTCACGATTGCACAGCATTTCGGCGGGCACAACTACGACGATGTGCGCCGGACGGTACATACCTCGATCCTGATGGCGGTCGTGGGGGGACTGTGCATGACCGTTCTCGGTCTGCTGGTCTCCCGCCCGCTGCTCACCGCAATGGGCACTCCTGCCGACATCATGGATCATGCGCTGACCTATCTGCGGGTCTACTTTTTCGGCATCGTCGCGGCCTTCCTCTACAATATCGGTTCGGGTATCCTGCGGGCGGTTGGGGACACCCAGCGTCCGCTCTATTTCCTGATGGCCGCCTGTCTCACCAACATCTTCCTTGACCTAATCCTTGTGGTGGTCTTCCGGCTGGGGGTGCTCGGGGTTGCACTGGCCACCCTGAGTTCGCAGATCCTCGCCGCCGGGCTGGTGATCTTTACACTGATGCACTCCAACCAGGTCTACCGGCTGTTCCCCGAGGAGCTGAAGTTCACCCCGCACGTTCTCAGAAGCGTGCTCAAGGTGGGGATTCCGGCTGGCTTGCAGTCAAATATGTACACAATCTCCAATATGATTATCCAGTCGGCGATCAACACGTTTGGCACCAATACAATCGCTGCATGGACCGCATTCGGTAAGATTGACGGTTTCTTCTGGATGATCCTGAGTGCTTACGGCATCTCGGTGACTACCTTTGTCGGGCAGAACTTCGGTGCGCAGAAATACGACCGCATCCGGCAGAGTGTGCGTATCTGTCTCGGACTGACGCTGGGAACCGCTGTCTTTTGCAGTTTCTTCCTCTATTTCTTCTGTGAACCGATCTTTAAAATCTTTACCGACGATCTCCTGGTGATGACCGAGGGGATGCAGATGCTGCGGTTCCTCGTCCCGTTCTATGCCACCTATATCTGTATCGAGGTGCTGTCAGGCGCGATCCGCGGCGTTGGGGATTCGCTCGTCCCGATGATTATGACCGGTTGCGGGGTCTGCCTGCTGCGGATCGTCTGGGTGTTTGCCGCCCTCCCGCTGCGGCATGAGATGACTACCGTCATGTTCAGCTATCCGCTGACCTGGTCGATCACATCCCTTCTCTTTGTCATCTACTATCTGCGCGGCGGATGGCTTCGGCGCAGGATCGCCAAGTGTGGTTATGAGCCGGAATCCCCCACTCCAAAAGAAAGTGCACCCGTATCCTCGGACTGAGAACCCGATTCGCCCTGTGCACCAGAACCTAAGCAATGTAAATGGCCTTTTTGCCCGAATCGGACTTTTCATCCCACACAAAAAAGGATTGGAGCTTATGCCCCAATCCTTTTTATTGCCCTTTTTCAAAGGAACCGAAGCTGGGCGTCCTCATATCCCGTCCGATACCCGCGGATAATCTCCTGCATCCGATAGAGGATTCCCTCCCGGTCACAGGCTGCTGAGAACCGCTCCCACAGCTTGGCAGCGCGCGGACTGGCACACTCGTAACGCCTCCCGTACCGCCTGGCATAGGTCTGGGCAAGCCCCTGTCCGGGGAATCGGGTCTCCAACTCCCGATAATACCACTCCCGCTGTCCGTCCCGCATAGTCATCCCGAACGCCGGATAGATAAAGCGTGCGCCCGCCCGCTTTGCTTCCCGCACAATCCCTAGCACATTTTCTTCGGTATCTTCGAGAAAGGGCAGAACCGGCATCAGCAGGATGCCCGCAAACAGTCCAGCCTGACGGAGCCGGGCAACCGTATCAAACCGGCGGGAAGAGGGCGGTGCACCCGGTTCCACTTTCGCGGCGAGGGAATCGTCACAGGTGGTGACCGTGACTTTGCAGAGTACCGGCGCCTGCGACGCAATCCCCTTCAGGATGTCCACGTCCCGTTCGATCAGGCTGCTCTTGGTCGCGACCGCTGCCCCGAATCCGTATGCTTCCAGCAGTTCGAGTGCATGGCGGGTCAGCTCCAGCTCCTCTTCAAATGGATTGTACGGGTCACTCATTGCACCGGTCCCGACCACCCCCTGCCGCACCTTGCGCCGCAGATCGTCCCGGATAATGCGCAGTGCATCCTGCTTGGCGCGCACCCGATCGAACCCCTCGATCTGATAGCAGTCACTCCGGCTGTCACAATAGATGCACCCATGGCAACAGCCTCGGTAGATGTTCATATTGTAGTCGATTCCAAACCAGCTTCCCGATGCCTTAGTGCGGGTGACGATCGTTTTAGCGGAGATGTATTCGATCATTTTTCTGTTTTCCACCGTTTGAGGGTCGGGAAGTATGTCAGCATCTGCTGCTTCGCTTGCTCCCGATCCGGATATCGCCCTGCGTCCTCCCCGATCTTCAGGCAGAAGTCGACCATCTGCTCCATCGTGCAGTCTGCGAGAAATTTCCCGTCCTTGTAGCAGTAGACGCAATAGTCCTCACTGCGGCTTCCATCTGTCTCGGTACCATAATCCTCCTCTTTCTGCATCGGCATCCCGCAGCTCTGGCAGAAATCTGGGATTCCAACATAAATCTCAATTTCCATCCCGTCCGGACCGTCCCCAACATACCGCTCGAAATCGCACGCAAATCTGCGGGGGATCGGCTCCGCCCAGATCTGTTTCCAGAAGCCGCCGACATCGCGCGCAGGGTCGCCCCGGAATGAGAATTTTGCGTAACTGCCCGCAGGGATTTCCACCACCTGGAATCCATCCGGAAGCGGGTCCCCTGGATAGTATTTCCGCGCCGCGACTGCGTCATATTCTCCGTCAATCCCACCCTGATAGTTGGTGTATACCCCGTAGGTTTCCCCACGATCCGGCTGGATGGTAAACAACGCTTGCCAGAGTTCTCCTATTTTCTCCGATTTTTGATTGGTGGTGCGTGCACAGGGGCCTGCTACAGTAATCTTCGGGAGCCTTACAACCTCATAATTCATTCAGAGTGCCTTCTTTCCTGTTTTTGACCCTATTTTATCATCCAATACATGACACCCTGTGTCATGTTTCAGCGGTATTTATAAAGTTCACAGATTTTTTTCGCCTGTTCCGCCAATGCCTGCCCAAGTGAAGGCGGAGAGATCACCCGCACATCCGGTCCGAATGAGAGCAGAAATCCCAAAATCCAACGATCGTCCGGGTAGCTTGTGCGTACCGTAAAGCCGCCTTCTGGCTCATGGGTGACCTCTTCCCTGCGAAAGGTATGGTAAATGCGAAATCCCACCCGCTCGGTGAACCGCAGGACCAGGTCTGCCTGTGGACAGGAGGCGGGTTCCAACTCGGACGGCGGATTCCCGCGCAGGGGGAACAGACGCCCAGTCAGACATAGATTCTCGATCCGCGAAAGCCGGAACAGCCTCCATTCGTTTCTAAGCAGGCAAAATCCCTGTAGATACCAGTTCCCGCCCTTGAACCGCAGCCGAACCGGTTCGATCTCGCGGTCACTTCGGTTTCCGTCCGCGCTGTAGTACCCGAATGAGACCGTCTCCCGCCGCAGAATCGCCTGCTTCAGCATCTCGAACCGCTCCCGCTCAACTGCGTCGCTGCCCCACGCGGAAAAGTCGATATCTACCCAGTCGACCGCTTCCCGGCGGAACAGCCCGCCCAACCGTTCAAGCATCTGTCCGCATTTCACCGCATCCGCCGCCTGCATCCCGCGTAAAGCCGCAAGAATCATATCCTGTTCATCGGCCGAAAGCAAAGACCGGTCGAGCACAAACCCTTCGGTCAGGCGCACACCACCGCCTTTTCCCCGTTCGGCGTAGATCGGGATTCCCGCTGCTGAAAGGGCGTCCACATCCCGGTAGATCGTCCGCACCGAAACTTCGAGTTTCTCCGCAAGTGCAACCGCAGTCATTCCGCCCCGCTCGATCAGCAGATACAAAAGCTGAAACAACCTTCCCTCTCTCATCGCTCTTCCTCCCTCACATTTAGAACCCGTATTCACAACCATTCGCCACCGCCTGAGCGGGTCTTTTGCCGGCCTGCCGCGTTGAAAAATCTTGCAATACACAAAGTATTGTCCGCGTTTTTTCGCCTTGCAGGGCAGCAAAATCCCTCGCCCATCCGGCATCCTCTGATTATGAATACAGGTTCTTACTGTCGCCCTCGTCCCCGCCTCCTTTGACTGATTCCAAATATTTTAAAAAATCACAACCGACAAAGGCGGCTCTTAACGCGGAGGTCGACGGGCATAGGTCTAATCCGCGCAAAAAGCGGCTTTTAGGCCGAAGCAAAGGCAGACGCGAAATGCGTCTGCCTCTCTATTATTTCTGCCTCTGTTTTTCAAATACAGATACCAACGGCCGCGCAATCAGTGCACAAAGCACACCAGCAACCGCGGCTTCCGCCAGACCATTTGTAAAAACAACCGCCATCAGCACACCAGCCAACTTTTCAAAAGCGACCTCCCGAGCGGCGGCGTACTGCTGCCCAAACAGGAAATAGATGCTGCCCATCACCAACGCCGTATTGGTCATCGAACCAGCGAGACCCGCCGCGACACATGCAACCGTCTTGGTTTTATTAAACCGCGCAATCGCCCGGTAGACCAGCGCGGCCACTACACCGGTGAGGATACGCGGGATAAATGCGATCAGCAATGCCTTGAGACTGCCCGCAGTTTCACCGGGCGCGGGAATCAGCGGGGTAAATACGAACGAAACCACCGCCGGTTCGATCGTATTTTTGATGACGCTGGTCAGCCCAAATACCGCTCCAAGCACCGCCCCAGCCTTCGGGCCGAGCAGAATTGCACCGATAATCACCGGGATATGAACGGTGGTGGCCTTAATCACCCCCAATGGGATGAAGCCAAGAAATGGAACGAACGCGACGACGCATACAATCGCCGCCATCAGGGACACCTGGACGAGATAACGGATGTTTTTTGTCTTTTCCAAAAAAATTCCTCCTGCTGTCACTCCCGCAAAACAGTCGGGATGCAACGCATTTATTTTTTGGACTCCTGCCGGTTTTTCTCATAAAGGAGGTAAAGCCCATCATGAAGCAGGTTCGGCCGAAAGAGAATTCCGCCCCCGCAGAGCGAAACCACCGCCCGCGCAACCTCTCCACCGGTTGCAACTGTCGTGACAGACCCGCCCAACATCTCCGTATACCGGGATACCATCCCTTCTACAGCGCTGGTCGTTCCATAGAGCACGCCGGAACGGATCGCATCCGCAGTGCTGCGCCCGAAAAGAGGCGCTTTCGCCGCGAACGACACCTCTGGAAGCTGTGCCGCACTTTGGCAAAGATGCGCCATCGATTCCTCAACGCCCGGCAGGATGGATTTTCCAACCAGAGCGCCATGCGTGTCGATTGCAGTAAAGGTGGTGGCACCTGCAAAGTGGATCACAACAAGCGGAGGCGTAAACTCCCGCAGGGCAGCCACCGCATTGCAGATGAAATCCGACCCCACCGACGCCGCGCTATCCCATCGGATGTCAAGCCCGGTTTTGATGCCCGCACCGACGGTCAGCGTTTTTCCGCCATTGAGCAGATGGTCCGCAGCCTGTTTCAGCCGACTGGTCAGCGCCGGTACCACAGAAGAGATCACAGCGCCATCGATGGCGTCTGTGTCGATTCCGCGGAAGCGGAGCACCTGCTGTATCTCCGCGGCATATTGGTCGGCTGTGCCGAGCGGATTGACTGCGATCGAGCTGGATACAAGCAGTTCTGCTTTTTCATAACAGCCGAGTGAAATTACGCGGTTGTCAATATGTACCGTCAGGATCATAGCCAATCCCCCCTTTTCTGGTTCGGTATGAAGTCCATATCTATTATATCTGGAGCGGCCGCATTGTCAACTATCTCAATCCAAAAAGTTTTACTCAATTTTTTTCAAAAAATTGCGGGGTCGAGGGGCAGAGCCCCCGACGCGCTCCGCAGAGCGCGGAATGCTTTATCCTGTGAAGCGCTTTTTTCGGGTGAATTGCCGCGTAGCGGCAAGAGGGGGCTTTTTGCAAGTGAAAAAGCCCCCTTGCCTCGTCCCATCCCCAATAAAAAAAGAAACACAGCGGATACTGGAGAGACATCCGCTGTGTTCTAGGGCCGTGATTAAAATTTTGTGGGGGTCTCCCGACCCCCGGGAAAACTTAATTAGGTCTGATTCAGCCTTGCGGCAGAGTGCTAACGATCAATTAGCGGCCAGTGCCGGGGTTGACTTTACCATTGTTGGTGCTGTCGACCACAACATCATCAACCAGGTCTGCAGGGGTTGCAGTGGTAACGATGTAGGTGCCCAGGTCACGAGTTCTGGTGGTCAGAACCTGATCGCCATCCTCGTTCTCACCAGCGGTGAAGAGGTTGGTGACATCCTCGATGCGGCCGTCAGCAATGGCCTCAGCAATCGCCTCTTCGGTGGTTGCAGCCAGAGCAGCGGTGTCAAGGACTTTGTAGACTTTCAGCTCGTCGAGATCAACCTCGAGCTCATCCTCGTCATTTACAAACGGGTTGTAAATGGTCAGAGTTGCACGAGAGGTTGCAGAAATCTTCGGAGCGCCAACAAAGTTGAAGATGAACGCATCGGTGTTGCGGAACATGTCAGAGTACCACTCGTTGTTCCACTTGGTGGACAGTTTCGCAAAGAACTTGTCAGTGTCGGAATCCGCATAGAACTCGACCTTTGCAATGTCTTTGTTCTCATCATACCAGATAATCTCATTCTCTTCGTTCTTGAGAGGCTGAATCATCCAGCCACCCTGTCCAGCAGCCCAGTCGCCGTCGCCAAGATCCCACAGGTTGTTGGAGATCCAAGTCTCAGCAACATCCTCGAATTTCTTGGTCTCGCCGATTGCCCAGCCGTTGACAGCTTTCTTGGCACGAACTTTCACATCGAAGACAACCTTGAACTCATCATCGGTCATATTCTCTTTGAACTTAATCTCAATAACTCTGTAGCGACCCTGGAAGTCAATTTTATTGCCATTGACATCAACCAGGATTTCACCACCGGTACCGAAGGATTTGGAAGTATCTTTGATGCTCTTGATATACTTGCCGCCCTCAACCGCTTTCACATCAATGCCAAGGTCAGAAGTTTTCTCATAAACACCTTTCACGACCATATAAGCGGTCTTGTTCGGGAGAACGCCATCATCATCGTTCTTAGCGCTAGAACCAAAGACCAGTTCGATATCATCGCCTGCACGATCAGATGCAAAGTTGTAGAACAGATCGTCCAGAGTCATGTTCTCAATCAGAACTGCATTGCCTCTATCAATAGTTGCATTGTAAGCGGCATCTACAACGACCGTATTCTCATCCAGAGTAGTATCAAGCACTGTCGGGACATCGCCCAAGAGTTCTCTCCAAGTGCCGTTCGGGCTGTTGTAACGAACATATGCGGTATAGCCAACCTTCGCATCAATCGCTTTCGCAACTTTCAGCGCAACCGAGGCATTGCTCTCACCAGTCGCTACCTTTACATTGATGCCTGTCAGGCCAAGATTCGGGACAAAGTCTGCAACAGTTGCATTGGCCTTGCCGAATGCCGAAGTTGCTACCTTTTCTTCGCCTTTAATAGTCTCCTCATAACCAGAAACTGCCGCCTCGATCTGGTTCGCAGAACCACTATCGATAACATCTGTCTTGTCAACAGCGAAAGCCGGAACAGCCAGAGACAGAGCGCAAGCAGCAGCCATGGTCAAAGATACCAATCTTTTCATGGTAAACTACCTCCTAATTTCAAAAAATCAATTTCAATCGTAGGACCGTTCCCTTCCTGCTCTCTCCAAAACATTCCAAGACCGTATCCATATGCTTATTATAGCGGCAAGATTTGCTTTTGTCAAACCTATTTTTCGCCTAATTTTTCATGCTTTTTTATGCATTTATACCAAATTGCATCTCTTTGCTATGAAACAGCGGTTAAAAAATGATCCAATACAAGCCGAATATATTGAGTATAAAGTTGTAAAGGCCATGCGCGAGGACAACCGTAAGCATTGAATAAGTTTTGAGCCGGAGCCTTGTTAATGCAAGAACGAGACCCATGACACTAGTAGAAACCAGATAGGTACCAATCCCCCGCGCAATCATATGTGGAATTACAAACAGAATCGTAGACCCTAAAACAGCGATAAACTTGGAACCGGTCGCTTCTTCCACCCGCGCCAGATAATAACCGCGGAAAACTTTTTCTTCCACCTGTGCAACAAAGAAAAAGTTGTATACAAATTCATAGAGCAGCTGCCCCTTGACTGATTCGGGTGTGAAGGGGTTGAACAGAATCGTTGTGGTCCGCAGCAGGATCGGAACCAATCCCAAGACAAGAAAGAGCGCGATCCCCAGCAAAATACCCCAAAGAATCTGCCGCCCTAAATATCGATCCTCATAATCAAACGCCGCCATACTGCGCCGCTCAACTTTGGTTATGAGCACCCATAGCACAAAATACCAGATCACCACACTGACCATCTGGATGAACTTCTTAAGGCTTTGATCCTCTGTAAGCCCTACAAAATACTGCACCAGATAAGGAATTGCCATCGAGCAGACGAACAGGATGATCATGTCCCGCCAGAGTACCGATTTTTTCAGCGGCATCTCGATTACATTGTTTTTTTTCATAAATCCTCCCACAAATCAGCGGGCCGCGCCCATCAACGGCACCTTTACCACCGATTCCACATTTTCCGCCCAGCTCAACAGCGTGTTCACGCCCGACCGGGTAACTTCACCCTGATATTTCATCTCGTCGATGTCGGCTTTCATCCCGTCGATGTCTTTTCTCATTACGTCAACCTTGTCCTCCAGGACAATCACCCTGTATTTCAGGTCCTTGATGTCCGCTTTGACCTCCGCCATATCCCTTTTCAGCCCGGAGACATCGTTCTCCAGCCGCCCCAGCCGTTCATGAACCGGCGCCAACTTTTCATCAAATTTTTGGTCCAGCTTTTCGTCCAGAACTTTACCAAGCTTTTCATCGAACTTTTGATCCAGCTTCTCATCCAAGACTTTTCCGAGTTTTTCTTCTAATGTCTGTTCTAGTTTCTCATCCAGAACCTTACCAATCTTCTCTTCTAACGTCTGCTCCAGCTTTTCGTCCATCATCTTGCCGATCGCTTCGAGCAATCTCATCTCATCCATCTTTACCCATCCTTTCCCAACTCTTCCGTCCACCTCTTACTATTATATAGTACTTTCGATTATAACACAGATTGGGAGCCTGCGCAATCAGTCTCCCGTTCTATTATAGTTCCTCTTCCGGGTTGATAATGCCTTTGAATACGGTCATAATCAGGATTTTCAGGTCGAGCAGGAACGACCAGTTCTCAATATAGTAGATGTCGCACTTGATCCGCTCAACGATCGAGGTGTCCCCCCGCCATCCGTTCACCTGTGCCCAGCCGGTGATCCCCGGCCGCACCAGATGCTTGAGCATATAAAGAGGAACTTCCTCGCGGAACTTCTGTACAAAATATTCCCGCTCGGGCCGCGGCCCAACCAGGCTCATATCCCCTTTGAGCACATTGAAAAGCTGCGGCAGCTCGTCAATGCTGCATTTGCGGATGAAGGTCCCGAACGCGGTCCGGCGGCTGTCGGCCCGCCCGCCCCAGGTGGTCATGTCCGCGTTGCCGTCCACCCGCATCGACCGGAACTTGTACATCATAAATTCCTTCTTATTTCTGCCCACCCGCAGCTGCTTATAAATCACCGGGCCGGGGGAGGTCAGCCGGACGCCGGCCGCTGTCACCAGCAGCAGCGGCGAAAGCACCACCAGCCCCAGCGCAGAGGCAACAATATCAAACGCGCGCTTGAGAAAGCTGTACAGGAAATTGTCCAGCGGGATATGCCGGATGTTAATCAGCGGAAGCCCGTCAATATCGTCTATGTAGGGTTTGGACGGAAGATATTTTGTGTAAAACGGCAGAAGGTTGGATTTGACCCCTTCGTTTTCGCAGACCTCTATGATCTCAGCCAGCAGCGGGAATTCATCGTAGTCAAGCGAAATGATGACCTCGTCGATCTCCTCCTGGTCGAGCAGGTCGGCAAGATGCGAGATCGTCCCCTTATATAGAATGCTGCGGTTCCCCACCTGGCGCACCTTGTCGCTCAGGTAGCCCTCGATCTGGTATCCAAACTGTTTGTTGGATGTGATCCGGTCGAAAAAATCCCCCGTCGATTCGTTCCATCCCACCAGCAGCAGATGCTTGATGTTGTACCCCTTCTCCCGGAGCACGCGTAGGGTTTTGCGCAGGCTCACCCGGATCAGGGCGGTCAGGGCGGTGTTCAGCCCCGAAAAGATCACGATGGTCAGGCGGGAGACATCCACCTCGCGCAGAAAAAAGTTGAGCACAAAGATGAGGACAAGCCCTACCGCGTTCGCCTGCACGACCCGCCGCACCTCGCTCAGCAGTGACTTGTAGCGGAACGGGTCGTAGAGGTTGAACTGGTAGTAGAGCAGCAGGTAGAGCGGCAGGATCACCACCAGCAGCTGCATATAGTAGCCCGGCCCGATCCCCGGCCTGCCAAAAAGCAGGTCAAACCGGATATAGTAGGCGACCGGCATCACCAGTATGGCGATCGACACATCCGCGAGCTTCAAGAGCCAGTTGAGCAGGCGTTGGTTCTCTTTAATCATGTCCTGCCTCCTAGCTGAAAATCGTCAGGTAGGGCACGAGGTCGAGCCGGTTGGTGTTGAGCAGGAAAAAGAAATAAAGCACGCTCGCCGCCATCAGCATCCCCATCGTGAGCCGGTACATCTCCTGCGCAGTTTTGAGATTGTCCCGTTTGCGGACATAGCTGCCGCCCCGTTTTTCGTACTTCTGCCCCGATGTATCCGCTGCTTCCTTTTCCCACTCGGGCCGGATCATGCATTTGACCATCTCGGGAATCAGCAGCATCGCCGCCGGCAAAAAGATCAATGCAACCCGCTGGAACACAAAATGCTTCACTGTAATCACAAACAGCAGCCCCGCATAGACCGAAAAGTTAATCAAGACAATGTTCCCAGGGTTCCGCTCGAGCAGTTTCCCCTTGAGAACAACCGCCAGCGCCCCGACGATCACCGGGATCAGCGCGGTGTTGAAGTCGCGGCCCTGCATGAAGTAGCTGCCGGGCATATATCCGGCATATTTGGGGACAAACCGGATGAACAGTTCCACAAGCGGCTCCGCAAACAGCAGGACGCAGACCGTCCCCCCCAGATAGAGCGGCAGGGTGATCTTGTTCACCGGCAGGGTTGCAAGGAAATAGATGGGCACCATAATCCAAAGGCTGGTGTGGAACAGCCCAGCAGCCACCGCGATCAGCATATAGGGGACGATTTTGCGCTTTTGCAGGAACGGAATGCCAAACAGTGCAATCGAAATCGCAAGCTCCTGCCGCAGGGTGCAGAGCGCATATCCGAAAAAGTCGAAGGTGATATAGACAAACACGCTCAACCAGACGATTGACGAATGTTTCCAGGTCCAGGCCATCCGCAGTAGGATAATCAGCGAGGACGCAATTCCCGCAAAAACCAGCGGGCTGTCGGTGAAGATGCCGACCAGCAGGTTGAGCACCCCATAGCCGGGTTCCGATTTGTAGGCATTTGCGGGGGATGTCAGCCATGCAAGCCCCTGGCCGTCGGTCTGGTTGAAATAGTTCTTGTAGGTAAATTCGTAGTCAATCCCCACCTGCGGCGCGCGCAGAAGCGCCATCCCGACCATGACTGCGGTCAGCAGCAGCAGGAATGCAAAATCCAGTCTGCGGGACTGCCTGCGTTCGCAGACCAGCCCAAACCCTCCGGCAAGTACGGCCAGCAAGATATAAGGTAACAATTCCATTCCTCCATCTTCGATCAATTCTTTTTGAGATCAGTTCCGCGCGCGGATGAGGGACAGCGTCCGCTTTGCCCAGATTGCAGACAAGACCGCCCACGAGACCGGACGTGGATACAGACCACGATAATGCTTATTATAGAACAATGCCATCGCATCATAAAACTGGCGGATCACCCGCCTTGACTTGGTATGCAGGCCGCTCTGCCCTTTGAGATGGGTCAGGCTTGCCGCACCATAATAGACGATCTCATAGCCCGCCTGTTTCACCCGGTAACAGAGGTCGATGTCCTCCCCATACATAAAAAATGTCTCATCGAACCCACCTGCCTGCTCAAACACCCGCCGCGGCATCATCAGAAACGATCCCGCCACCGAATCCACCGGCGCAACCGCATCCTCCGGCAGGAAGGTCTGGCGATAGGCCCCATACCTGCGGCTCTTCGGGTGGCGCCTGTCCATCCCAGTAAAATAGTACAGGGAAGCCATCGGGGTGGGGAACCCCCGCTTGCAGGCATGGTCGAGCGTCCCGTCCGCCAGCAGGGTGCGCGCCCCCAGTCCACCCGTCCGGGGATTTTCTTTCAGATAGGCTGTACAGGCTTCGAGCGTCCCCGGATGCATAATCGTGTCGTTGTTCAGGAAAAGCAGGCAGTTCCCCTTGGCTGCTGCCGCACCGGTATTGCAGGCATGACCAAACCCGTGGTTCTCAACGTTCCGCAAAACGGTTACGCCAGGCCGGCCTGGAAACTGCTCCTCTGGACGATCTCCATTTTCAACCAGCACAATCTCAAACGATAGCTGCGGTGATACAGCAAAAATAGAGTCAACCGCCTGTGCGGTCAACTCCTTTGCGTTATAGTTAATCATCACAATCGAAAGTTCAGGTCCGGCCTGCATAGCACCGCCCACCGTTTCTCTGGGAATTTCTTTTAAAAACCTGTCTCACGGCGTTGACCAGCAGTTTCTGCCGTCTCTGGTCACAAAACAGATTTTTACTATGATAGCCCTCCAGCATACCAGGCATACAGGTCCTAAAATCCCAAGCAGGAACGCTGTGGGCAGCCTTCTGCGGCAAAGGCACCACAGAAAGCCAAAGAATCGAAATGGCCCTTTTAAAATACTTCGATTATACTATATCCTCCCCATAATGACAAGTTTTGTTCCGCCATAAATTTTGAATTTTTCGTGACCTGACGGTTTCTCCCGCACCGGATTTCCTGTTTTTTGTCCGCCGGACTCCCCTGGTTTTACCCGCATATCTGCCAAATTTTTTTGAGCTTTTCCGTTTTACCGCTTTTTATGAGGCGGGGCGCCCATTGCACCAAACCCAACCGCCTCCATAGAATGTGATAAAGGGACTTCGGTCCCAACCTAAAATTTGGAAAAGGAGAAGCAGGTATATGGAATGTAATCTGAAGCCAGGCGCCGATGTGATTGTTGTCCAGCAGCAATGCCCCGACAACATGCCCGCCCTCGCCATGCTCTACTCCCCATGGCAGGAATGGGAGGACGTCTATGAACTGCCCGAGGCAATCCGCCGCGGCACAATATTCCCCGGGCTGGATAAACCTTTTTTGGAGGGGGCGTGTTCCTGTGTGTGAACGTCATCGTCTGCTAAACCAGATCCGTATGTGCGATTTTGCGTTGACTGAGGTGGGCCTTTATCTCGACAGCCACCCCTCCTGTCAAAAGGGACTCGCATACTACCAGAAGCATCGCCAGATGCGCGACGAAGCCGCGGCCGCATATCAGGCGCAGTTCGGCCCGCTGAATATCCGCTCGAACAATGACCCTGACAGATGGACCTGGGTAGACAGCCCGTGGCCCTGGGAAATGGAGGCGTAATACATGTGGCTGTATGAAAAAAAACTCGAATACCCTGTAAAAATCAAAAATCCCAACCCCGCACTGGCAAAAGCAATTATTTCCCAGCTCGGTGGCCCAGACGGTGAGCTCGGAGCCGCAACCCGCTATCTGCAGCAGCGTTACAGTATGCCATCTTCCAAGGTGAAAGGGATCTTAACTGATATTGGTACGGAAGAACTCGCCCATATCGAGATGATTTCAGCAATCCTCTATCAGCTCACCCGCAATCTCTCAATCTGCGATATTAAGAAGAGTGGGTTCGATACCTATTTTGTCGATCATACCACCGGGGTTTATCCGCAGGCAGCATCCGGGGTACCGTTCTCGACGGCGACGCTTCAGGTCACTGGTGACGCGCTTGCCGATCTCTACGAAGACCTCGCTGCAGAACAGAAGGCCCGGCTATCCTATGACAATATCCTGCGGCTGATCGACGACCCGGATGTGCGCGATCCCATCATATTCCTGCGGGAGCGCGAGATCGTCCACTTCCAGCGTTTTGGAGATGCGCTGCGGATTACACAGGACGGCCTGAACTCCAAAAACTTCTATGCGTTCAACCCGAGTTTTGACACCCACTGCAACCCGCCTGAGGCAATGCCGATCGGAGCAGCCGCCTGTCCGCAGACAGCGGAAGAGGTCGTTGTTGTTCCACCCTGTGGCTGCGGTGCTCCATCGGAACCCGCTCCATGTGCAAAAATGCCGGAGCAGCCCTCCTCCCCGAATGGGTGCGGATGCGGATGCGCGCAGCCACACCCCATGGGCAGCTGTAAATTCCCGTTTGCGCAGCAGCCCGCCCCTTATGCCAAACGAAATAAGCGTGGCGGCTGTGGATGCGGCTGATGTAAGAAACTCGCATATATTAGAACCGCCTGTGCAACCTCAAAATTGCACAGGCGGTTTTTCGTTTATAAGCGGCGCTCCCCTTTTTCAGGCGGGTAACTATCGAAGCTTCTGCGCAAAATCCGCCAGTGCTTCAGAAATCCTGATCTGCTGCGGACAGACTGCCTCGCAGCTGCGGCAGCCGATGCAGGCAGCGGGGTGTTTTTCCTCCGGTACAGCCATCAACGCCATTGGGGCGATAAATCCGCCGCCGGTAAAGCAATGTTCATTATAAAGCTCGAGCAGCATAGGAATGTCGAGCGACTGCGGGCAGTGGCTGGTGCAGTAACGGCAGGCGGTGCAGGGAACCGATGTCTTTTGCACCATACTGTCGGCAATCCCCAGCAGGGTTTCCATCTCCTGCTGGTTCAGCGGATGCTCGGCTTCAAAGGTGCTCAGATTCTCCTCGAGCTGCTGCATGTTGGACATACCGGAAAGGGTCACCGCCACACCGGGGATCGACTGAAGGAACCGGAACGCCCACGCAGGGATGGTTTCATCCGGACGCAGGGCCTTGAGCTTTGCAGCATCCTCTTCCGCAAGCGACGCCAGCTTCCCGCCGCGAAGCGGCTCCATCACCCAAATGGGGGTCTGATACTCTGCCAAAAGCGCGGCCTTGTTCTTGACATCCTGAAACGACCAGTCAAGATAATTCATCTGCAGCTGACAGAACTCCATCCCTTTTCCGTACGCCTCGAGGAACCGCTCGATTACCTCGCGGCTGCCGTGGGCGGAGAAGCCGAGGTGCCGGATACGGCCGCTGCGCTTCTGTTCGGTCAGATAGTCGAATATCCCATATTTCGGGTCCAGATAGGCTTCAATGTTCATCTCGCAGACATTGTGAAAAAGGTAAAAATCGAAGTAGTCGACCCCGCATTTTTCGAGCTGCCTTTCGAAGACCGTCTTCACCTGGTTCATATTAGAAAGGTCATAGCCCGGGAACTTGGTTGCAAGATACCAGCGCTCACGCGGATACCGTCCCAATGACCGTCCAATCGCGATCTCCGAGCTGCCGCTGTGGTACCCCCAGGCGGTATCATAGTAGTTAATCCCCCGTTCCATCGCGACATCAACCATCCGGTCCACCGCCAGCTGGTCGATCTTCGCATCATCGCCGCCAATCACCGGGAGCCGCATGGCGCCCATCCCGAGCGCAGACAGTTGGAGGTCCTGAAACTGCTTGTAGATCATCCTGTCTCTTCCTTTCTGTCATCGGATAAAATTCGTTCGCACATTCCGTTCGGTCCGCGGAATTTCCAGACCTTGCTGTCTGCCCGCCTGGATTGATTTCAGCAGCCATGCCATATTTCTGCCGATATTCCGCATGGTCTGAAGCCCCTCCAAATCCTGACGCACCTCTTCCGGGGTCTTCCCATAGACCATGTTCCAGTAGGTGGAGGAGACAACCGGCATCTGAGAAATGGTAAAGTATTTATTGAGCACATCGAAAGAAGCTGCCGTACCGCCGCGCCTTGCCGACAGGACCGCTGCGCCTGGCTTATGGGAAAAAGCGTCTCCGCCCGCATAAAACATCCGGTCGAGCACAGCCAGCATCTGACCGGTGGGATGGGCATAGTATACCGGTGAGCCGAATACAAACCCATCCGCTTCCCGCGCTTTTTGGAGCCAGTCGTTCACCATGTCGTCCTCGAATATGCATTTCCCCTTACCGGCGCACTGCCCACACCCGGCGCAGTCCCGCACTGGATGGGCACCCATCTGAAGTGTCTCGGTTTCAATCCCTTCCTCGTTGAGGACCGATGCAATCTCAGACAATGCGGTGTAGGTGCAGCCGTTCTTTCGGGTGCTCCCGTTCAGCAGCAATACCTTCATAAAATTCCTCCTTCTGCCTGTCCCACAAGGGACGGCCTGTTTTCCTGAAAACCTGTTTCACAGCCTCGGATTACCGGACCAAGGAACGTCTTTTTCGCCTTCCGTTTCCGCTTTTCTCTGAACGCCATGAGAGGGGTTCGGCATCCAGCAGGCGTTGTCCGGCGGAGGAAGTCCTGGCACAGGCGGCCTTTTGGCGCATAAAACAGGTTTTCAGGCAATCAATCGCCGGCCACCTCCTTTTGTATTATCTTACAGGCTGGAGCCAGCTTCAAGTCAAGTAAATTTTTTATGAACGGGCTTTCGCAGAAGAAGAGCCCCTCTTTTCCAGAGAGTAGGGACCAGTTTTTCAGAACAGGCGGAGCTGATCGGCATCAGGGGGCTTATGTGAGAAGGTATTCGCCGTTTCCTGCTGCATCCGGTCGGTCGGAAGCTGCTCCAAAAATGGGGACGGCTCCTTCCCGCAGACCAGGATCAGTTCCTCCTTCGCGCGGGTCAACCCGACATAGAACAGCCTGCGTTCCTCCTCAAGATCGACCGACCGCCGCTCGGACTCAAGCGGGATGCTCCCCTTGCGGACACCGCAGAGAAAGACCGCCGGGAATTCCAAGCCTTTGGCGCCGTGGAGGGTCATTAGCGTGACCGCTCCCGCGTCGTAAATCCGCCCCGTCGGGCTGCGCATCAGGTCGCTCTCCTGCCCAAGGGTCAACACACGCAGAAAATCCCCCATCGTCCGATGGAACACCGCCATCCGGCGGAGTTTTTCCAGAGCGGCTGCGCCGGTTTTAGGCGGGTGAAGCTGTGCACAGAAGCTGTCCAGCAGGTTCCATGGCTTGCCCTTGGGAAGCTGCGGCATCCATTCCTGCGCCGCCCCGAAGAACGGCACAAGCTGCGGTAAACCGTCAAACCCAGCCGCGACCTGTTCCAGATGTCCTGCCGTCATCCGGCCTGACCCGGCCTCCGCCATCCGCCCCACTGCAAGAGAAACCTGTTCCGCCAGGTCGGGCGGGCAGTCCCACAGCCGCCGCAGGCACCCTTCCAGCGCGGGACGGTCCCAGCCCCCCTCCAGAAAGCGGAAAAAGTCGATGACACCGCGCACCGTCCTGTCCGAAAGGAACGGCTCCCGCCCCGCCACTACATAGGGGATGCCCTCTTTTTTCAGGCAGGCCTCGAGCAGCTCGGACTGCCGGTGGGTGCGGTAGAGTACCGCAATTTCTGAAAAGCTGCGGGGGTGTTCCCGTGACACCGCGGCGCTGCCCTGTGCATCCAGCATATCGACCCCGCCCACCATGCGGTTGATCTCCTTTGCCAGAAAGATGCCCTCGGAAAGCTCGCTGGGCGCGGTTACCACCCGGACCGCAGCACCTGTCGGACGCTGGGCCTCCAAAACGCGCGCCTCCCCGGGATTGGCAGAGATGACCGGCAGGGCGCTGTCCAGAATTTCGGGGGTGGAGCGGTAGTTTTTCACCAGGCGTATTCTCCGCAGGCCGGGACGGTCGGACAGCAGCCGGTCGAAACACCCGGCGTCCGCGCCCCGGAACCCGTAGATCGACTGGTCGGGGTCCCCGATCACGAACAGGCTTTTGCTCCCCCGGCTCCATGCGCAGATCAGGTCGTATTGAATCCGGTTGATGTCCTGAAATTCATCCACCAGCAGATAGGCAAATGGGTTGGACTTTCCCTTGGTTTTCCCGGCGGATGCCTGAAGCTCCTGCTCCTTCAGCAGAAGGTCGTCGAAATCCAGACAGCCCGACCGCTGTAACCGCTCCTGATAACACGCGAACGCCTCTTCCGGAATCGCTGAATGTTCCTCCGGCAGGCCGTTTTTGCGTCTGGAAAGCTCGCTCAGAAGCATCCGGGGCGCATTTTTCTTTTTCGACAGCCCCAGCTCCCGCAAGACGGTTTGCGCAAGCTCGATTGCTTCGGATTCGTCCACCAGCCGAACCGGGCCTTGCTGGGAGAGGCGTTCCAGACAGATCGCATGGAAGGTCCCGACCGTCAGCCCCTGAACCGCCCGTTTTCCTCCGAGGCGCACCTCCAGACGCTGCCGCATCTCGGCTGCCGCTTTATTGGTGAAGGTGACCGCGGTGATCTGAGACGGCTTGACCCGGCGCTGCTCGATCAGGAACGCGATCCGTTCCACCAGTGTTTTGGTCTTGCCGGTGCCCGGCCCGGCGATCACCGCGACCGCCGGCTCCACCGCCTCGACCGCTTCCTGCTGTTCCGGATTCAGCGAACCAGCGGGCAGCATATCGGGTTTCACAGATGCCTGCTGTCCGGAGGCAGCAGGGGCGGGATGATCGGGCAGCGGCTTGCCGGACACCTCCTTTTCCACTGGCCGGACCACAAAGAGCGAGGTCTGTCCATTCAGAGACTCGATCTCACTGGGGCTAAGCAGCCGGATGATCCCATATTCCCCGTCGTACCCCGGAATCCGCTCGACCCTGCCCTCCCGAAGGCGCCGGATTCCCTCCGCAATGCAGGGGCCTGCGGCCTGTTCGATCCGCTCAACCGGCATCTGACGGAGGATGGAAAATTCGTCCCCGAGCGTTTCGAGCATCGAAAGATACTGCGCATCCACCCGCTTGCTCGAAACCGAAAGCCCAGTGGATGCAGCGATCGTCTCAGGGAGCGGAACAAGGCTTTCAAACGGCTTTGCACCGTTTCTGACCGCGCCTTCCGCCCGGTCAGCGAGCTGCTCCACCCGATGCTCCACCCCGATCGTCAGCTTTTTGCCGCAGACCGGGCATTTTCCGTCGTACTTCTCTGCCTCGGAAGGTTTCAGGCAAAGGTGACAGTTCCGGTGGCCGTCATAATGGTATTTGCCCTCCTCCGGGAAAAACTCGATCGTCCCCCCAAACCGCTCGGGCGTTCTGCCCTGTATCGCATCGGCCATTGCAGCATAGGAAAACGGGATGTCCAGAAGGTTTGCTTCCCGGCCCAGTTTGGCTGGGGAGTGGGCGTCCGAGTTGGAGACCAGCGTATAACCGTCCAGCGCGGAGACCCGCCAATTCATCGGAGGATCAGAGGAAAGGCCGGTTTCAAGCGCGTGGATATAGGGCGTCAGGTCTCCAAAGCACGCCTCAATCGTGTCAAACCCAGAAAATGCCCCAAACAGGGAAAAATGCGGCGTCCAGATGTGTGCTGGGATAAA
The DNA here is from genome assembly GCF_009917605.1 of Anaerotruncus sp. 1XD42-93. Taxonomy (NCBI): domain Bacteria; kingdom Bacillati; phylum Bacillota; class Clostridia; order Eubacteriales; family Oscillospiraceae; genus Anaerotruncus; species Anaerotruncus sp. 1XD42-93. The sequence goes on from NZ_QZEG01000011.1 coordinate 38,996, forward strand.
GACCGCATCCGGGCAGCTCTCGAGCGTGATCTCGAGCAGGTCCCTGCTGTCCAGCCCGAGGATCGGACGCCCGTCCGAATGCAGGTTCCCGATCGCCTCCAGCCTGCGTGAAAGGGTTTCCGCCGCTTCCAGGCCGGGCAGCAGGATCAGGTTATGCACCTTGCGAACCCGTCCATCTTTTTTGTAGATCGAGCTGATCTCTCCCGAGATTACAAAGTGAGGGACCTGCTGGTCCCCCGTGACGCCGGACGGACGCCGCAGTCCCTCCCGCAGGGTATAAAATCCCTCCCCGTTGGGGACCAGCTTCTCCGCAAGTTCAGCCCTCCACGCTGGATGGGTGAAATCCCCGGTTCCAACCAGCCCGATTCCCTTTCTGCGCGCCCACAGTTCGAGCAGTTCGGGAACCGCGTCCCGGCTGGTGGCGCGGGAATAGCGCGAGTGGATATGCAGATCTGCGATTACCATAAGCGGTCTCTCCTGTCTGTTGACAGCCGAAGCTGTGAAGTATTCCGCACTCTGCGGAGCGCGGCGGGGACTCCGCCCCTCGGCCCCGCCACCTTTGAAAAGGTGGGCGAAACTTTTTGAATAGAGAAATTCCATCTTTTCAAAAAAGCAAGGCGTAAAAGATGCAAGCGGGCCGGGAAATATCCCGGCCCGCTTCCGGAACCCGCTAATGCCCCCGGTGCTTCTCCCGCTTTTTCTGCTGCCGCAGGTCAAACCGGCGGGCCTTTTCCGCATCCCGCTCCGCGCGGGAAATCAGCCGCCGTTCCTGTTTCTGCCGCTCCCGCTGGAGCGCGAGGGCCTGCTGGGCTTTGGTGCCAACTCCGGTATCCTGAAGCTGTTTTTGAATCTGCCGCTGCATCCGTTTGGGGTTTCTGCTGCCTGCCCGCAGGCCCATCTGCGGAACCGGCGGGCCAAACCGCAGCCTGCCCCAGTTGCAGAGCATAAAGGCGTAGACCTCATAGTCCTTTGGCTCGGACCCGAATGTGACTTTGCACGCCTCAAGCCCGGCATCGGTGAAGCGTTCGTAAACGCCCACCCAGAACGGGCCTTCGAAAAAAACGGTAAAGCTGGATACGGTGCTGTTCATCCTGTTTTCCTCCTTAAAGATGTTTCCCACGGAAAACGGACAACCAAGGAGGCAGGTTACTGACGGCCCACAGGCCGCGCCCGGACTACCGACCGGGCTGTGTTTTTATTTCCGCGTTTTTGACTGGCTCAATTCTATCTTAGTGGGTTTTTCCAGGGATGTCAAGATTGCAAAACCGGCACCACCTGGCAGAGCCAGATGATGCCGCCGGAAAACTTGGATCGAAATTTCACTTCATTTCTATTTGCCGTTTTCATTCTTTTTCCAGAATATGTCCCACGAATCGTTGGATACCTTTTCAACAGTTATCTCTTTGCAGACGATTTGTGCCGTTAATATGGTCAAGTCCATGGACACATCGTAAAACCCGTCAAACTCTTTGCTTTCATTCAGGGTAATATCCTGCCCATAATAACCAAGCTGAGGCTTCTTCATCTCCCGCACGCGGGCAACGCCTCGCCAGGTTGCATCGGTTTCATATGCGACACGATGGCATGTCAAAAAAGAAAGTTTCCAACTTGTGTCCTCATCATGATAGAGGAACAGATCCACCTCATCGCCAAAGAATTTGATCTGAAAATCCAAAACCGGTAAATCCCAATATTCTGTTTGGTCAATCTTTTCCTGTATCGTTTTAAGCATAACATGATCTTCTCACAACAAAAACCTATTCCTAAAAACCTGGTTCGCATCTAAAGTTTTACTCAATTTTTTTCAAAAAATTGCGGTTTCCAAAGGCAGAGCCTTTGGTCGCTCATCGCAATGAGCGAAATACTTTATCCTGTGAAGCGCTTTTTTCGGGTGAATTGCCGCAAAGCGGCAAGAGGGGGCTTTTTGCAAGTGAAAAAGCCCCCTTGCGTAAAGAAATACGAAACAGTTTTTCTATTTTAGGGTGGACTCGAACCCTTCCCAGCGCATATATTCACAGGGAGTCTTGCAGCGGTCCTATTTTTACAGTTGGTTCAAAGGCTGCAACAATGTCAACCAACTCTTCGCCCGTGACGATACAATAATGCCTTAACTCATCTGCTTCATAAAAACCGCAGCTCTCCTCGACGCACCACTGTACCAGTTTCGAATTTTTGACTTCAAACAAGATTGTATCCCGGAAAAAAGACTGATCTGCGTATTTTGACTGAACGGCACCCCAAGTACCCATCCGCATTCCCTCGACTGTATTCCTTACCAACACAGGGATACCGTCGAAAAAAATTTCAACACGATCCTTCTCATCATCGAGCACAACTTTCGTACCTTCACAATCCTGAATCAGCTCTGTTACAATAAATTCCCCCTTCGGTATCCCGTATTGTTCCAGCTTGATCCACTCTTCCTGCATCTCCGGTTCCCTATTGTTTTTCTCCATATCTGATCTCACGTCCCCTCCCGTTCCGCATTTCAAGCGTTGGGCGCCCGTCATCCCTAAACGGAAAAATCTCCTGAAAGATAGGGGCTGGTTCTACATGAGATCAGACCAAAAAGGTACATATTCAATATGAGCGATGTCCAAAGAAGATTGCTTTTGATCGCCAAACTCTATATTGAAGTATTCTTCAAGATTCCCACCATAGTAAATGACATCAACCCCATGCACTGACAAAACCGGATAGTTTTCCAAGCTACATAGCGGCATATAACGATGAGAGTAGATCGGGATCAGTCTTGGGGCATCTGGTATTTTTCCCCGAATAAATGCAACACGTTTCGCCTCATCTTCCGGTTCATCTCCCCAGTCGTCACACCAGTAGACCTCACCCGCCCAGTCATAAATTTTCTTTAACGGTGACTCCATAAGCTCTTTCAGAAAACTGATATTGCTTTCACTGAAATCTCTCCAATCATAAAAAGCATCTGACATTGGGAGGACACTTTGAAAAAACACCTTTAACGGCTCCGGAAATTCTATTCCGTAAACCTCCCTGATCCGATCCAGTTCCGCTTGGTTTAGCCCTCGAGTCAGCTGAATCCCCCTTTGTTCCAACAGCCTGATCGCTTTTTCATACATAAAGTACTCTCCTCTTTCTACTACATCCGAGTAAAGGTATTATAATGGTCATCTGTGTACCAAGCCGACCCGTCATCTCCCAAGACCATCCTTTCACTCCCTCGGTTCTGGCCCTTCACACTGGGATTGACATCATATTCCTTGTAGGATACACCCTCTGGCAACTTCTGCGCTTTAGGGTTGGTAGGATTGTTGTGGTAAGTCCTTCCTCCCTTATACCCTTTGGGAGGCGAGCCTTTGTTATTCCGTATCTGTCTCAGGACATCATAGGCTTTTTTCGGAACGGACGGCTGCGGCCGGGGAATGGGGGCCGCCTTTATCGAGCGAGCCAATCCATACAATGATGCTCCAAAAACAACATCTATGGCGATTGAAGTCGGATCGTAGATATTCCTCAGCTTTTCTTCCGATGTCATGTTTTCACTGCCCATAGATTCACCTGTGCGCACACCTACCCCTGAAACTCCGCTGAGCAAGGCTGCTTCTCCCAAGGAGGTTGCCGCTGGAGCAGCCACGGCAACAACCCCACCGGTCACCGCGCCAATCGTCGAGCCAAGCGCCGCCTGTCCAACCGCAGAACCCCAGCTTCTCACCTCTCCGTCCGCCTTGTCTTCCATAGCAGCCATCGCAGTTGCGCTGCCTCCTGCCGCGACCGCTCCAAGCCCCACTCCAATCGCCACCGCGGCCGCTCCGCCCGTCGCCACGACCAAAGCCACCGCTGCTGCCGCAACCACGACGGTTGCGATCGCACCCAGAGCGATATTCAGCCACCATCCTCCCTTGTCAAACGGCTTGGGGGCATCGTTAAAAATGGCGTATGTCTGGAACTCATAACCGCACAGCACCCCCTGTGCGCCCAGAATATCAAACTGATAGGACAGGGTCACGCTGGCGCCCCCGCCGCCGGTCGGTGGGTTGCCGGGTCCGCCCCAGGTGCCTTTGGGTGTGACCATCGACTCCCGCGCCTGCACCTCTTTCTGGGTCTGGATGGTTTGCAGCTCGCTCGGCGTGCTCAGTACCACCACCGGGGCTTCCAGCTGCACATCCCCTTTGGCGGTTATCCGGGTCGCGAGAGGGCTCTCCATCAGTACACAGTTTACATCATCCATCAGGATGTGTAAAGGGGTATCCTTCCCGCCTGTTCCCACAAGGCCCATCTGTTCCGGGAACCAGTAAAGCCGCTTGCCATGTTCGGTGGTCAGATACCGCTGGTTAAAATCCCCCATGTCCGGACAGGTTGCCCCGTTGGTCCTGGGGCTGTCTGCCGCGCGCGCCTCCCGTTCGTCGCTGCCCGGGATATAAAGCGATACACGGGTCCCCACTTTGGGCATACAGTACATCAGGCTGCCGGTTGCGGGAGCCCAGTCGTATGGATAAGCAGCCTTGCCTCCCGCCCCGTCGATATCCAGACGGAGCCACACCTGTTCATGATCGGTCTTTTCGACCGTCCCACCCAGGCTCATCCCGGTGATCTTTTCATTATAGTAGGTCCGTTCCCCGACAAGGGCCGGCTGACCCAGCGTATAGATGAAAACCAGCTCCCCGCGTTCAAACCGCGCCCGCTGCCCGCAGACCAGGTAATTTCCGCCCCGGAAGGATGCAATATCCCCGATCCGGTGGTTGGCAGTATCCTTCACATGGTAGCTGAAAAACTGGCTCCGCCGCCAGCCGGCGTCCCTGCCGCCCATCTCGTAAAATCTGGAACTGACATGCGAGCGGTATTCCAGCTCGGGCAGGGTGCAGGGGTCCCCGCCTTCCCGCATCCCGAACCAGAACCACGGTTTTCCGTTCCGGCATTCCGGCACCAATGCACTGTTGAAATGGCTCGCAAGCCGCCGGCAGAACGCCCAGTCGGTTTCTCGGTACTGGATCAGCGGGCGCCCGATCGGGTGGTTCTTGCCTTCGGTGCAGATCACCGCCGCCCCCGGCGTTCCTTTCACCACCTCGCGCACAACATCCGCATAGGTCATAGACACATCCTGAAACGAACGGCTGTGCTCCTCCTGATCCAGCTGGCAGCTGCCCGAAAGCGCCGTGAGCCTCGCCTCATAATAACCGTCCCGATGGCTGATTTCCGCCTCGGTGATGATCCCCTGGAAAAGCGGCGCATCCTCGGCCAGCACCGTAAGCCCGGTTCCCTCGAGGGACGCTTCCACGCCGCTGAAAGCGGCGTCCTCCGGGACGATCCCGGTAATCCGAACCCTGCCGTGGTGATTTGGCCGGATGTCCAGTTCCAGATCGGTGACCGACGACAGGGATACCGCACCGTCTACCCGCACATTCTGATAGGTATATACCGCCATGCTCCCACTCCTTGTCCTACTCGATATACTGTATCCATTTAATGACGCCGCGTCCCAGGCTGCTGAGAAAGCCCGACCGGAAGAGCTGCGCCGGCGTATAGACTTCGGAAAAACCGTCCCATGGGTCGAACAGCCGCACCCGTCCCTTCTCATCCGGCATCAGAACAACCGAATGGGTCTGCCCGGACTCCTGGAGATGGTTCCCAATCATCCAGTTCTGGTTCTGAATCTGGATGCCGAGCGGTTCCGGATGCGCCTCCAGCAGGGGGATGGGGCTGTCGTACTGCCCCAGGCTGGCAACCCGGATTTCACAGGTGTTGAGATCCCCGGTCACGACAAAACGCAGCGCATCCATCTTTTCCTCATCGCCGCCGGGCCAGTCGCCCTCTTCCCCGCGGCGGCTCCCGGCATTCATCACGATTGCCCGCTGCCATGCGTCGATGTAAAACCCATCCTCCCGTTCGCAGGGATGGCAAAGCCCCTCCGGGTCCCGGGTGAGGACGCCGCCGGTCAGTTCCGGCGGAGAGACAAACCCCATTGCCCGCTGTTCGGGGTCTGGCGCAGGGCACTCGATGGTGAATCCAAAGCAGGGATGCTGGTTTTTATAGTGCAGCCCCACGGTTTTGGCGGCTGCTGCCCAGCACCAGTTGCTGCGGTTTTGCAGATAGAACTTCGGGCGCACTGCCCGGTCATTTCCCGGATTGTTTTCCATCTCCGCCTCCTGCCCCTGTTACCGGTGGTTTCTGCCCCGCTTTGCCGGCCGTATCCGCACGTGGAATGGCCGGCTGCTTCTGGGCACCCTGTTTCAATGTGCTTTCTGCCTGCTTCTGCGCATCCCCCCGCGCCTTTTCAGCGTTGGGGATTCCCGATCCGGGATGTGAAGGGCCTAAACCGCTATCCAACGAGGGGTCTGGACAGATATCCGCCCGCCCGAGTTCCAGAGCCGTTGCCTGATCCACCTTTGGGGGATTGGGCTTTGGATTTTCTGCGGCATCCGTCCCTTTCCGCCCAAGCTCCAGAGTGTATGGGCTGCCCTCATCAGAGCGATGCTTCTTCAAAGCTTCAGACGCTTTTTTATGCGCTTCTTCCCGTTCGGTTTTGTGGTTTGGGGTGCCCGATTTGGCATTTGGCCCGATATTGACCTTCCGGCTGACATCCAGAACCGATGCCCCGTCATCCACCGATTCGTTCATCCCATTGGATTCCCACCAATGGCCCGCTGCAGTCCAGGGGTAGTCCTCACCCACGCAGTCCTTGCCCTTTTCCATGATGCTCGGGTCTCCCTCGCCCTGACTTTCCATATAATCGGAAAACTTCTGGTAATTGTTTTTTCCGGTAACCTGAATATACCCTCCGCCGCTGTAACGAATAGCATCCTCTTTGCTTTCGTTTCCAAGCTCTTTGGCTTTTTTCTGTTTGTCCCAATAGAGCCTGGTGAAATACGCCTCGCCGCCCAGTTCCTTTTTCCACTTGCCGTAGCCGCTTTCCACGCTGATCTGAGCCAGAAAATGGGCTAGACGGTCCTCGGTCGTGATGTTGAACCTGTGAATCGCTTCGCGCAGATCCCGGATATTTTTATCTGTCAGGTATTTCTCTTTCCAGCCCATGTCCAGCAGGACCTGCTTCAAAAAGGCTTCCTCATCCTCTATCGAGCCATACATACTGCCTCGTCCAGCCTTTTCTTGCATCTTTTTACAGGTATCTGCTTCTCCTGGGGCGTCAGTCTGCCCCTGCCCTGAGTCCTTCGGCTCGATCAGCCCGCCCATTGAGCAGATCAGGAATGAAAGGGTGGTCAGGGAATCCTCTCCCGTTGGAGCAGGGGCGTCCGGACTTTTCATGTTCGCAATTGCCCGATCTATCGGGTTCTTGCTTCCGTTGTCCACAATCCGGGTCTGGGAATAGGTATCCCACCATCTGAACCCGACAATGATCGGCATACAAGGTTTTTGAGTGACCTTGCACACGCCGAACGGCGGGATGTTCATCCCTTCCCCTGGATCGCAGTTGAGCCGGTGGACTACCGGTTTGCCGGTGATGTAGACCCCGTGATCCTGTAGGAGGTTCAACTTGCGGGGGACTGAGCCCATCCGGCATTCAAGGGTTGCCCCGCGCACCAGATATTCCAATGATCTGCCGGTATTTTTGCTCAGGTATTCCTCCATCTTCTGTTTTGCGTTCTCTTTGGATTCCTCTTTTTTCGATTTATCCTCTTTGGGCTTACCCTGTTCAGGTTGGTTCTCTTTGGATTCATCGGGTCCAAATACGTGCTCCTCCAGCATGGGCCGCACCTGCTCGGGTCTCTGAAGGGTATTTTCTGACAAGATGGCTTCGATTTCTTTTTTACTGTCCATGCTGTTCCTCCTGTCGGCATTCCAAAGATTCTGTAACGATCTCCAGCGGGGTAAGCCCGATGCCGCGCGCACCCCGTTTCAGCAGGCTTTCCACCAAGTCCAGCCGGGCGGCGACATAAGTGTTTTTCGAGCCATCGAGAAAAAAGAGGGCCTGCTTCCCGAGTTTTTCCGCCCGGAGTACCCCGCGCCGGAGCACACTGCGGTCTGCGTTCCACTCGCTCTGGTCGGACAGACAGTCCACCGCATCCAGAATCGGCAGGTGGTAGACCTCGGCTGCCTGGTTGGCCCGGTCGAGCAGCACCAGCTCCTTGAAGATGGTCTTGGGTTCATACAGGCAGATCACATCCTTCCCCAGCTGGGTCACCAGGAAGAAGGGGAACGAGAGGACATCTGTAAACACCGTATCCGGATTTTCCCGGATCAGCAGGAGTTCCCGCTGGGGCAGCCGGTAGGACCTCCCTTTCCGGATATAGCGCGGGTCGATCTTATCCCGCCAGTCCAGCAGGTCCGGGGCGGTAGTATACTGCGGGTCGGTATGCAGCAGGAAATACTTCACTCAAACTTCCCCCCTCTGGCCGCGGCAATCTCCACAAGCTGCTCCATATAGATACCAAAATGAACGCTGAACTCCTGTTCCAGCGAGAGCGAAAACAGCCCATTTTGTTCCAGTATATTCGGCAGCACCTGCTGCAAAAACAGGCCAGCCGCCGGATGGAACCCGTTGACGTACATCCGCCGGACCTCCTCCAGCTCGAAAGCCCGGATCCGCACCAGCTCCCTGCCGGCCTGCTCCGCAAAGCAGGCCATATCCTGTTCGACCTGCCGGAACAGGAATTCCGGCGCCCAGTAGAAGCAGGACTCGGTCGGGTCCAGATACAGCTCGCTGTCATAGAGTGCAAACTCATATTCATAGCTGCGTGTCACTGTGCTGCTGAACAGGGAGGAAACCACCAGATACCGGAGCGCCTTTTTTTCCCCGCGCTCCTGCTGCTGTCTCACCGTCTCAACCAGCCCGGACACCCTGCGGGACAACCCGCCCAAAATCTCCCCCTGCTGTTCTGTAAACGCTGCCAATGCGAGGCTGACCGCATTTTGACAGCAAGGGGTCAGATAGGTCTGCGCGGCCTGCCGCAGCAATTCCTGCCTGTCCATTTTATCCTCCTAGTCCATGCGGATCTGGGCGCCTTTAAAGACGACCTTGTCCTCCAGGAATGTCTGCGTCTCCCCCTGCAACAGCTGGATTGATTTGGGGGCAATCACCTTGAGGGTGGAGTTTACGCTGGAAATGTCGATCAGCTCATCCGACTTGATATGGATTGCCTTGTTGCTCAGGATACGGATTCCCTCATTATCGAGCAGCTCGATCGACATGCCCGCATTGTTGGTGAGGGTCAGGGAATCCGGTGTAAACAGGATTTCCTTCCCATGTGTATTCATGATGGATTTGCAGTCCGGATTCACCCGCTCGTCCGACGCGGAGGACTGTAGATGGGTAGAGCTGATGACATAAGCTTCCGATTCGTCGCAGCCAGGGAGATAAAACCGCACCGCATCCCCCGGTTCGGGCATACAGTACCAGCCCGTTCCATCCGGCGTCGAATAGACGGTACTGTACGGATACCAGTTTGCGCCCGCATTCTCCTGGTTCTCGTCCCGGTCGATCGCGATCTGCACCCGGTCCTTTTCCACCGCCACAACGCTGGCGGAGAGAGACGCCCCAACCGACCTGAAGTTGTAGGCTTTGGGGAGTTGTGCGCCGTTTTCGCTTTTCAGGTAGTAGGTGTGGTACAACTCGCTGCCTTCCAGTCGGGTTTCCACCGCGCTGACATACAAACGGCGGCCGTTCAGGCTGACCCGGCTCCCGAGGTCATAGATTTCCCGGGTCTTGACGATGAAATAAACGGCATCGCTCTCCCGGATGCCCGGCACCTGTTGGTTCTTTTTGCGGATATATTCGTCCACCCGCTTCTGCATCGAATAGAAGGGGGTATTGATCTGCGCGGCCTCGGGCAGGTCTGGCAGGCCGAAGAAATAGCGCACCCCCTGGGTTTTGCAGTCGGGGATCACGACCGTATGGAAATGGGAGGCCAGGCGCCGGACGAATTCCCAGTCGGTCTCCTGATATTGCAGCACCAGCGGCGGAATGGCTTCCCCCTTGCCCTTGGTCATAATGAAATTCCCGTCCGGATAAGGGATGGTGAACGAGGAAAGGACCTCCTTATACTGGATGCCTGGGTCCTGATAGCTGCGGATATGCGGCATGGTGTCCATCAGGTAGCTTCCGCTGCGCAGTTCCGCAGTCAACAGCCGGACGTCGTTCTGGGCGGTGACGCTCAGGCTGGATACGATCCCATTCAACAGGATTTTTTCTTCCCCGCTGTCGTCGATGGCGACCGCCTGCGCCCAGAGTTCGTTGAGCGCCATCTCCACATAGGAGTCCTCCAGCTCTGGCGGGATATGTCCCGAAAAGCGGACGACAGCATGTTCGTTTTCCTGTTTGAGCCCTTCGAACGTGAGCACATCCAGAAGCTCAAACGGTTTGACTCTGATATTCATATCACGCATGACGGCATCCTCCTGCCGCGGGGCATCTCGCGGCCCCGCTGTTTTTTGACTGCCCGGCGTCTTTGGGAGAGAGGGTTTTCCCTCATAAAAACCGCCTGCCTCCCTTTGGGCGGCAGCTTACCCAACAGATCCCCTTCCCAGGACGGGCATTCCGCGCTTTGTGAAGCGCTGCCTTTGCAAATCAAAATTTTTTGCAAAATCGTGTGAATTTTCAGATCTTGCTTGAAAACAGAGAAACGATAAAACCGGTTTTCAGACCGCCGTACCGGTCAGGTCCCGGATCGACAGCAGCACCTGACGCACCGCAGGCTTCCATTCGTTCATCAGGCGGAACCGGCAGTTGAACCCGATGTGGAACAGCTTCCCGCCGATCGGGGTGACTGCCATTATGTTGTAAAGCTGATCGTCCAGCCCATAGGTTTTGTAGTCGAACCAGGCGATCTGGCTGTTGCCGAGCGGTTCCGTTTCCCGGTCATAGAACTGGAACGCCGGATTGACCTTTTTGAGCGCGTCCGCGGCCTGCCGGGCCGTCGGCGCGGCTTCCTCCCCGGAAAGCGGAGCGGGAAACAGGCTAAAGGTAAAGTTCACCTCGGTGTCCAGGCTGGTACGGATCAGCTGCGGCCGGTTTTCCGACTGGTACTTCGCCCGGACCAGATGCGGCGGCATGGGTACGAACTCCGCCGGCTGCATAATCTCCACCTTCCCGTCAAACAGCTCGACCGGTTCGAATTCGATCAGCTTATGGTCGATCAGGAACCCGGTCTCGATCGAGGCGTGCAGCTCCTTTTCCCGGAGATGCCGCAGCTCGATGATCTTTTCGTCCATATATTCCACGCTGTCACCTCAATCCACAAAAATTTCCCGGCTGCGCCGGTGCTTTCCCGGCGGGCGCAAACTGCCGCCGCTGCGCAGATTGCGCAGGATCAGTTCCAGATGGCGGAAAAGGGCCTGGTTGTCGAGCGGTTCCCCATCCAGCTCCAGCTTGACCCGCACATACTGCTCGATCAGCAGCCGCGGTACAGCGGTCGGGCGGTCGAGACAGAGGGAGCAGAATTGCAGGTCATATGGGTCGGCAGTGCGTTCCCCCAGGACCGACCGCGCAAAAAAACGGGTGATCGCGGGGGCCAGCGTCGGGCCGCCCAGCCCGCCCCAGGTGGCGTGCAGGAGGTTCACCGTGTCAAACTCGGTTTCGATGTCCTGAAAATCCTTGTAGTCATCCCGCAGGCGGAACCCCGGCTGGAGCTTGAACCGGCAGAGTTCCAGCTCATCCTCCCCGCGTTCCAGATTGCTGTCCAGAAACGGCTCGGCGGTATAGTCGATGTAATCCTGAAACACCTGCTTTTTTTTCAGCCGGAACTTGAGGCTCACAAACTGCCCCAAAGGGCTGTAGGGCACCTGCTGGATCTCCGGGAACAGGTAGAGGAAACCCCGATGCTTCACCAGACCGGGCGCAATCTCGATGCAGTCGGGGCGCACTGAGATACCGCAGCCAGTCAGGAATCCGTCGGCATATTCGGCATATTCCACCTGCATAAATCCGAATGAGCAGTCCCGCAGCGACCAGAGATACTCCTTTTTTAGAATCCGGTACCGCTCAAACAGCGGATAGATGTTCTGTATCAAGCCGTTTTCCCTCCCTGCGGTTACTTGGCCCCATCAAAGAAATCCAACACCCAGCCGTCCTGCTCGAACGGGAAAAACTGTTCCCTGCCGAGCATCAGCCGTTCGGCGTTCCGGTAGACCGGAACCACCAGATAACCCCAGCGGAGCGGCCTGGCCCAGACAAAGAACCGGACCTCCCGGTCCACGATATCGTCTGTATCCCGCTGGGGAATCTTCCCCTCATAGCGCGCGCGGATCTCCTCGTCGGACACCTCCCGGAACTCCTCCAGGCCACAGTGGCAGGAGAAGCTGTGCCGCACCCGCCCATCCATATCCTTGAGATAGAGCTGGAGGGTCAGGTCGTCCATGTTGCGGGAGATATGCCCTGCGTCCTCCGACCGCTGCAGCCCATGGATCAGCGTCACCTCGCTGCCGGTGTGGGTATAGGCGGTGATGCGGTAGGGCAGGGCGGGCGGCTCGCTCCGCACCGACACATCCGCAAAGCCGTATTTGCGGTCCTTGAGATAGTTCAGCGCGCCGTTGACACAGGCTGTCTTGAGTTCGAGGTCGTCGGCCGGGCCGCCCGCGCTGCGCCTCGAACGGATCATCCGACCGGGGACAAACTCCTTGAGCGCGTCCCGGAACAGCTCGATCCGGCAGGACTGCCCGGTCAGACGGATGATTGCATAGTCCTCGAGTTCGCCGCTCTCGTACATCGGCTCAAGAAACCGGCGGACAATCCCGTAAATATCCCCCTTGAGCAGCCGGTTGATCTCATGGATGCTGAACCCGATCTCCGGGAACTCCCGGACCGTCTGAAGCCCGCTCGCGGTGCGGACGGTCAGTTTCCATCTGTCCACCGGGAGACAGGTGCCGGATGTATCCTCCGCCGGACGGGAGGAGAGCGCTACCTGTAGAATCGGGCGGCTGTAGAACGCCTTTTTGATCCGTTCGGCGGCATCGAAGAGCAGGTAGAAGTTGTTTTTCACCTTGTAGTAGTCCGCCCGACTGAGGGTCTCGTACTCCCGGAAGCGGGTCGGGACCACCTGCTCCGCCGCATGGTACGCCGCATCCAGCTCCTGATAGAGCGATTCCGCGCCGTTGGCGTCCACATACCGGAACACGTCGAGGTCGAACGCCTCGAGAAGCGCCTCCGACCGTCCGGCGGGAAGCTCCCCGAGCTGTTCCGCCAGCCGGACCTTCAAGAGCTGCATGATCCGGTAGGTCAGATTGTTCCCGCCGAAATCGGTGTCCCCGTTTTCGTAGGCGGCCTGAAGGTCGATCCGGTAGGATACCCGGCGGTTGCTCACCCGGAACCGGCAGGAGCAGAGGTCGGTGGTCCCCCCGCCGCAGTCGAGCACCAAAGCGCGGTACTCGGCGCCCTCGCGTGTTTTCCCCTGTACGATCATCCCGGAGATGGTGTTGTAAAGCACCGACATCCCCTCGTCGAGCATCCCGTCCTGCTCCACCGCATAGTTGGGCAAAAGGTCGGAGAACAGCTGCTGGAACAGATGCTTCTGTTTGGCCGGGCTGGAAAGATGGATGCGGGAGACCCGGCATTTGAACCGGCTGCAAACCTCCCGGATCAGGTATTCAAAATAGGCGCGGAGGATCTGTTTGCGGGGGATGGATGCCCTGCGGCCCTCCCGGTCGGCGATCTCCTCGCTTTTTTCAGGATCGCGGACCCATCGTTTGATATCGTAAAAGACGCAGAACCCCTCGTCAATATAGCTGGAACCGGCGAACCGGACCGCCTCATATCCGAAAAGGAACCGGGGCTGACCGTTCCCGACCGAGCGCACCCCCACCACACTGGGCAGCAGCGGCGTCTCCCGAAAATCCTGTGTGACATCGTAAAACACCGCATAGTTGGGCTGGTTGGCCAAAAGCCCGAGCTGGCCGGGCTGCATCCCGATCCGCTCAAAATACAGGTCATCCAGATAGACGCCCGCTGTCGTGCTGCTGGTGCCGAAGTCGATCGCGAGCGGGATGTTCAGTTCCACCGGCTCCCGCACAGAAAAATCGAGCAGGGGAATCCGGTATACATTCAGGTGTTCCGGCAGATAACCGTAGTCACCGTTGTAAATCCGGTAGAGGATCGCCGAGTGGGCGCGGTCCATGCAGTAAAGGCTGTAATCCCTGACCGGGGATTCCCGGCAGGGCAGTTCTGTGGACTTGGTCAGATAGAGCAGATCGGTGTCCGTACCCTTGGCGACAAGGTTCAGAATCCCGCAGATCTGCCCGCCGCTCACCACCAGCACATTGGTGCCCGCCAGACGGGCGTCATACGGGATGGTGAGCCGGTCGTAATAACCGACGGCGCAGCCCCGATAGACGGCAATACTGGCGTTGCAGGTCAGTCGCACATCCGTCTGAAGATGCAGATGCACCCGTGAGACCATCCGCTGGAGCGCTTCCATCCCTTCCGCACTGTGCCGGGTAATCAACAGATGTTCGTCCGCGCCGCGATACCGCAGGATCACCCGGATCAGGTCGTCCTTGTCGAGCGGGTCGGTCACACCCGAGATGATCCGTTCGGTGCGGCAGATCTCCCGGAGCTGATGGGTGGTCATCAGCTCCAGGTCCTGTTTCGCATACCGCCTGGGTTTCCCCCCGGACGAAAGCCCCTCCCGGGAGATGACATATCCATATCGGTCCATGAATCCAACCGCCCTCTCAAAATAGTACCATTTCGTCGAGTTCCATTGTCACATCCACATCCACGATCCCAAAATGACGCTCCCAGAACAGATGGGTGGTGAAGTTCAGCGGCAGGAACACATTGATGAGGAAATCCACCTTCTGCTGTTCACAGCCGGTCTCCGGGTGTCCGATGTAGATCAGCAGCTCCCGCGCCGTATCGTTGCTGGCGTAGACCAGGGAATTCGGGTAGACCGCCCGCATCGCCCTGCGAAACAGGGCGACCGAGCTGCCGCACTGGCACAGACGCAGGATGCAGGAGAGCACCGGCCGCAGCTCCGGACCTGAAAACTGCCGGATTGCCTCCGCATACCGCCCGCCGCAGACCCCGTCCTGAAAATCCTTCAGCAGAAAGCGCAGGTAATATTCCTCCCGGCAAAGCCCCTGGCGCAGGTCGAGCTGGACCAGATACTGCATGACCACATCGAAAAAAACCTGCCGGGTTTGCTCGAGGCCCTCGGTGTTGATGTCGAACAGCCGGCTGAAGATCGAGGAAAACCGGTAGAGAGGGTTCGCCTCCACCACCGGGTCCTCCAGCAGGCTCTGGTTCAGGTTTTCAAACGCAGCCTCCATATAGGGGCTGCTGACCCGCGCGGGCGTATACCGCAGCTTTTCGCGCGGGACGCCGAGCTGGTCCGCCCGGAGCGCAACCTCCCAGAGATAGTTCATACGAGCACCCCCGTACAGCGGTATTCGCCCTCATCCAGCTGAATCTGGGAAACCACAAACTGCACCATCGCATCGTTGAGATAGCAGGACGGGTCGTTCGCCGTAAACTCTATGTACAGAATCCGCCGTTTATCCAGTGGGAACAGCTCATCCTTGGCGAACCAGTTCATGTCGTCAAGCGGCGGGCAATCCGCATCCGCATCCAGCAGGCTGAACCCCTTGACACGGATATACTCCTGTATCTCCAGCTCTTCCACCCGGCGGAACAGGTCCGCACGCGTGTGCAGCCTGCCCCCCAGATGGTTGATACAGCTGCTCAGGAAGGTCTGTTTTTTCCGGTTGCTCACGACCGGGTCCGCGTACCGCAGGGAGTGTGCGGACGGCCCCGGCACCACCCGGTAGCCGACCCAGTTTTCGAACGTCTCGCTGGGGGAACGCAGGAGAATCCTGCCCGGCTCCCGGCGGATGCCGGTGATCTCGGTGTTCCGCTCCACCAGATAGCCGTTCTCCTCCCCGAACTCTGCGATGGGCAGTTCGTGCTCGTAGTCCCGGCTGTCGATGCAGGGCATGACAAAATCTTTGCTGCTGAAGCTGATCTCTTCCAGGTTCCAGAGCGGAATCTGGTCCGGCTGTGCAAACTGCTCCCATTCCTCCAGATCGACCTGGAATCCGAGCCATTTTGCGTCCGGACCCGGCTCCTCCTCCACAGCCTCCAGAGAGAGGTCAAAAAACTTGTCGAGATAACAGGAGTTGACCGTCGTCCAGGGGATCGCATTGTAAAGGAACAGGTCGTAAAGATGGGAGAGCGCGTCCCGATACCGCCGGGCACGCGTCAGACGGAACCGGGCCGGGCAGCTTCCCTGATCGGTTTGGATGCTGCCGCGAAAGACCGCTCTTTCCCCAAGCCTGCGGCAGGCGGCCGCATCACAGCGGAAATAGCGCGTTTCGAGCGGGCAGGCATCCCCCTGGCCCGCCGTTTCGAGCACAGACGCAAGATCGGGCGCCGGCGGAGCGAGATCGTCCATACAGATCGGGAACAGGGTGGTGTTGGTGGGATCGTAGTCCCCGCGGCTGATGACCGTTGACTGGATCGCATACCGGCTGATCTCGTTTTCAATCTCGCTGTAAACCCGCTCCTCCAGCCTGCGGTATTTTTCCTCGGTTACCCGCATGACACGGAGCAGGCCGTCGAGCAGGACCGTTTTGGCGAACCGCCGCTCGTCCCAATCGTCGATCTCTTTCATCCGCTCCTGTATGTAGGCTTCAAAGTCGAACGGATATTCAAACAAACGGCCATCGTCCGTCCCCGCCCGTTCCGGCATCCCGATTCCCCCTCCCCGCTTTTCTCCAGACGAAACAGTCTCGCCAGCCTAAGAGCCGGCGCATTGCACCGGTTGGCCTATGCACACCGCAACAGCGGCAGTTTTCCGGATGAACTGCCGCTCAAAGGGCGGCGAGGGGCTTTTTACAGGAGAAAAAGCCCCTTTTGGACGCTCAAAGATACCGTAGCTTTTCCTCAATCTGCTTCTTGAGGCTGCTGCGGGTATTCCCCTTGAGCGTGGTACCCCGGCTGCGGATCACCGCAATGTCTGCCAGTGCCTGATTCAGTTCCGCCTTCTGCCTTTCGACCGGTTTGTTTCCATACAGCCGGTCGAATTCCTCCAACAGGTTTTCAATGGAATCCAGCGCGTAGTATCTCTGCGACATAAAAAATCCTCCTGACATTGTTGATCTCAGAATCCTCATTCAGAATCGAGAGAGCCGGGTGGACGGGAACTTCTGCCGCCCCGCAAGGTGAAAAACGCAGGCAGTACAGTTTACATACTGCGCGGTGTTTCCGCGAAGCAGACCGGTAAAAGACCTGCCCAGGCAGCGCCAAACGCTTGTGAATATGGGTTCTGGTTTTTATGAAAGGCTTCCATCCGGTGTGCCCTCCGGGGTACCGTCATCCGGGCCATCCCCCGAAGCAGGCGGTTTTCCCGGACTGCCTGCCTCCAATGCTTTGCGCGCGGTCTCGATCCGCTCCTGCATATTCGAGACCAGCGTCTGCTGCCCAAGCTCCATATAGATAGCCCGCGCTTTCCGATAGGCGTCGATCGCGTCCTGATACTGCCCGTCAGCCATGGCGTTGTCGCCATCCGCCGCATAGGCGTTCGCTTTGTCCGCCTGGGCCATCCCCTGCTGGACCCGGTCGATTTTGGCCTGCACGTCGGAAACCCGCTGATAGAGCTCCAGCTCGGAATAGATCGTCCGGGCCTGATAATAGAGGGAGATTGCCCTGTCGTATTCTCCCGCATACAGGGCCGCGTCCCCCTGATCTTCATACTGCTGCGCCTGCGCATACCGCTCTTTCAGGTCGCTGACATCGGTTTCGACCTCTTGATCGTAGGCATTGGTACAGTCGGAAATCCGGTCCTCCATCTGGTCCACCAGTTTGTCCATGCCCAGTTCCTCATAGCAGTCCCGCGCATCCCGGTAGTACCGTCTGGCCTTCATGTATTCTCCGCCGTCATAAGCCTCGTCCCCTTTTTTGACTGCACTCTTGGCCGTACGCAGCAGCTCCTGCCGCTCGCCGATCGTCAGCCGGTTGATTCCCCCGACGTTGCCTGCCGTGGTCTTTCCAGAGGTATTGGCGGTACCGTTTGCCTCCGCGACCGCCTGTGCCGCTTCCGGATCGTCCATCTCCAGCTTGTTTTCCATCAGACCGGCCATCTGCTCCATGCCCAGCTCCGCATAAATCCCTTTGGCCTTGTTGTAATATTCCTGGGCCTTCTGCGGGTCCCCGCTGGCCAGAGCCTGTTCGCCCGCCTTGGTGTATTTATCCGCTACATCCTGAAGCATCTCACTTTCCTGCCCCTGCTTGTTGGCGAGGTTCAGCTTCTGGTCCACATTGGCGGCGCCCGCGCCATCCTCGATCTCATCCAGCTTCTGCTTGGCCATCGTATAGGCCACCGCCGCGCCCTCGGCATCCCCCTCCTGCATGGCCTTGTCCCCCTGCGCGATCAGTTCAGCAGCCGAGGTGCTGGCTTCCGCTTTTTTCTGCGCCTGCTCCTGCGCTTCCTGCTGGGCTTCCTTGTCCGCATCCGCCTGATCGGAAAGCGCCTGGTAGACCTTGTCCAGGCTTTCGGAAGCGTCCTTCCTGCCCTGCGTGAAATAGATGTCTGCCGCCAGTTTTTTGGCCTCTTTGTATTTCTGCTCGGCCGCCTGATAATTTTCCCGGTCGGAGAGCAGGTCGCCGTCCGAGATCAGGTCGTATACTTCTATGTAATCCTTTGTCTGCGCAAGATTTTTTTCGATGTATTCCTTACCCATCTGGCGGGCGCTCCGCGCCCGGTCGAGCGCGGCCAGATAGGCCTGCTGTGCGTCCTCATACTTGCCTTCCGCCAGCAGTCCGTCCGCGTTGATGATGCTGTCCAGCAGCTTCTGACAGGCGTCGATGTCCGCTTTTTTCTCCTTGTCCCGGAGCTTTCTGGCCAGTTCTCCAGCCTTTTCTGCCTCGGACTGCGCTTTTGTAAAGTTTTGATCCTTGACATAAGCGGACATACTTTCCAGATAGGCGTTCATGTCCTCCCGTTTGTGGGCGCGGCTGCGCATCACCAGCCAGACCACCAGAATGATGATCACAAGCACCAGGAATACGACCACCCCGGTGATAATCCAGCGTTTGACCCGCCGCCGGTGGTTGGGGTCGGTAAACACCTTATCGACAAAGACCACCGCGAGCGTGTAATTTTCCAGCTCGCGGGGCTGCTTGGACATGAGCATATCCTCGGCATCGTCGAGGGTTTTCTGTGGGTCATCCTGCGCCTCGGAAAAGATGTCATCCAGCTCGCCGGAGTCGAGGTTTTCCCAGATTCCGCGGGTATAGAGCACGATGATGTCGGTATCGGTCAGCTTGAATTTTTTGGAGATAAAGGGCCGGAATTCCCTTGGCTGCCCCAGATAGGAATACAGGTTGTTGCGCTCATCGTGCCGGGCAAGCAGGTCCTGTGCAAGCCGGTCGGCCGCGACAAGGTCCTGACTGAGCGACATATCGGAGGACTGCTGCCAGAGCATCCCTTCGCGGTAGAGCCGCAAACGGGTATTCCCGGCGGAACCATAGCGCATTTTGGCATAGTCGGTGACCACCACCGTGATCGACGCCTTGAGCCGGCTCTTACTATGCGCCTGGAGGAGCGCCTGGTTGGCGGCGTAGAGGTAGCTTCGGATTGCGCTTTTTTTCATCGACGGATGCTCATGAAACTTGAGGATCACGCTCTGGATGGCAAGTTTTGCGCTTTCCGCCCCCGGGAAATCCTCGATTCCGTCCGCAATCACATAGCAGGCAAACCTGTCCAGCTCGACAAACCCGAAGTAATCGTTGTTTTTCAGTTCGCTGCCCGCTTCGGAGATGAACGCGGTATGGAATTCGCTGTTGAGCTTCCTCATCTTGTTACCTCACCGGTGTTTCTTTTTCTCCCCTGCTGCGGGAACGGCAGGGCGCATCGTTCATCCTGTCCCCTGAAAGCCGGCTCCCCAGGGTCAGGGCCGGACCAGCAGGATACTGGCGTTGTCCTTATCCTCGACCGGGCATCGGTTGATCCGCTGGATGATCTCCAGCGCCTTGTCCTGGCAGCTCCCCTTGCCCTCGAGTACCTCCTCGATCTCCCGCCATGCCAGGCAGCCGTAGACCCCGTCGCTCATCAGGACAACCGTATCCTGTGCATCCAGCGTGAGCGGGGTATCGAAAAATTCGATGTCCCGGAACCCATCCTGCCCGACATAGTTGTAAAGCCGGTGCCGTTCCAGCATCGCGACCGCGTCCTGACGGGTGAGCCTGCCGCGCCGGAACTCCCGCTGGGCGAGCACGTCCACCGTATGGCCCTCGCTCACCGGGACCAGATCCCCCCTGTGGAACACCGCGATCCGCACATCCCCGGCCAGCGCGTAATAGAGTTTGCCGCTGCGGATCATGGCAGCGGCGACACTCGCCGACCCGCGCTGCTCGTCCACCGTTTCGAGAATCTGCCGGTTGGCGGCGTGGAACGCCTTGCGGAAGTAGTACTGCGGGTTGTCAAATGCGTTGTAGTCCAAAAACAGGTCGGAAAAAATCTGTACTGCGATCCGGCTGGCGACCCTGCCCCCGTACCGTTTGCCCATACCATCCGCGAGGACCGCCAGAATACCGGCGTCGGTGACCTCTGCCGCACAGTTGTCCTCCTGCACCTCCCGGTGCCCGATGGTCATGCATTTCCCGATGTCGGCAGCCGGCTTCGCCGGATATCTCTTCGGGCGGGCGCGCAGGACGATCAAAACGACCAGAAGTGCGGTAAGGCCAAGGATCGCGATGGCATGGACCGGCAGATTCAAACTGTTTCCCTCCCGAATGATTCGCGTCTATTTCAAAGTCATACGCAAAAGTTTTGTCCGCCTGTTCAAGGCGCCCCTGCAAAAGCTCCCGCAACCCGGATTCTTTATGCGTCCTTCTGATCTTCCCACATAAAATGCTCCCCGCAGAACGGGATAAACAGGAACTTGCTTTTCCCCAGCTCGATGATGTCATAGGGGTTGAGCACCTGCGGCGTATAAACAGCGTCGTCGTTCAGATAGACGATCCCGTTGCTGTCCCCGGGCAGCAGCACCGTCTGCTTCTTTTTCGGGTCGAACACCACGATCCCATGGTTGCGCCGGGAGATCGCGTTGTCCCCAAGGATCTGGATGTCCATATCATCCGCCCGGCCGATGAAGTTCTTGCCGGTCTTGATCTTGTAGTCCTTCCCCTGCCGCGCGCCCGAGATACAGACGATCCATCCGCAGACCGGCTCGATCTCCTCCAGGAACAGCTTTTCCTCGATCTCCTCTTCGGTGCGCGCACCGGTCTCCTGCCGCTCAGGGGTAGCGGTTTCAATGTTGCAATAAGGGCAGACGGTGCCATATCTTCTCGATGAAAACAGATGCCCGTTCTGGCAGCGGATCATGTTGCTCATGCATGTTCTTCCTCTCTTCTGAAAATTACCGGATTGCCAGCCTTGTCAGGCCGCCGACAAAAAGGATGTCCCCTTTTTCCAGCCGGCAGGGCTTATCTGCGGAGAGCCGGTACTTTTTCCCGTCCGCCGCTTTTTGTACGGCAATCCCGTTGCGGGAATTGAGATCCTCCACATACCAGCTTCCAGCGGTGTAGTTGAGCACAGCGTGTTCCACGTCGATCATCCCTGCATAGACGGTGTTGTCAAGGTTGACGTCCACGTCGTTTTCCCCGACATCCCGGCCGATCAGCATGGCGGTCCGGCCGCAAAGGTCCCACACCGCCAGCTCGGTCCCCTCCTCACTGAGCAGCGCCAGTTCGGTGATGCCGCGGCTGGTGCCATTCGGGGATGGCAAAACAGGAGAGCGGTGGTCCCTGCGGACCGCAAGGATGAGGTACCCCAGCGCAGTCAGGCCGAACACCAGCAGGGCGGCCTGGCGCAGGGAAGACGGCTCGAGATAGCACCATGAAAGGATGCCCGCCGCAGCCGCGGTCGCAACGATCGACCAGTCCAACATCCAGTTCCTGTTCATCTTCCCACCCCTACTTGAACCCCATAAAACGCTCGAACATCTGGCTCATATCCAGCGGGTTCTGTTTCTTTTTGGAACCGCTGCCGCTGAGCTTTTCCTCGTTGGTGATCTCCCCGGTTTCCGGGTTGAACCCGAAGAAGGATTCGAACCCCCGGCCCATGGATTGTGCCATATTGGAAATATCAAAATTCGGGTTCACCGGCGCCCTGGACGCCTGCGGACGCCGCGGAGCTTCTGCCGCCTGTTTTTTGCGGGCTTCGGCTGCGCAGTCGGCGTCGTACCGCCCGCGCGCGGATTCCTCCCCCAAGACCGAATACGCCTCGTTGATCTCCTTGAAACGCGCTTCAGCCTGCCGGTCGCCCGGATGCAGGTCCGGATGGTTCTCCTTGGCAAGCCTGCGGTAGGCCTTTTTGATCTGATCGGCTGTCGCCGTTTTTGCTACTCCCAATATGCCATAATAGTCTTTCATACTGCGGTACCGCCATTTCCTGTTTCATTTGGAGCGCCAGAAAGGGGGCGTGCCCGGATTTTGCCCAGACACGCCCTTTTTGCCGTTTTATACAGCGGGGTATCCGCCTTCCACTGCTACATTGTTCAGCTTGTCCTTTTTCTGCTTGAGCATCAGTGTAAAGGTGCCGGTGCCTTCCACATCGCCGAAGTGCTCCTGATAGTCCACGACAAACGCGTTCGGGAAGGTGTATTTGCGCTCCATGATTCCGCCCTGGATCACCTCAACGGTGACATTGCGGTAGCACGCTGCCTTCTCGGCCGGGACCGCGGACCAGAGGGCCATCTGACGGGTGCTGTCGAACGGGTCGCCGTCCACAGCCGAAAGAATCTTGCCCTTCAGAATCAGGGTGCTGCCCACGTCTTTTGTGCGGGCATCCGAATTCAGCGGGATGTCGGTGGTCATCCGTACCGAGCGGACACACTCCTTTGCGATCTCAAAATCCCCGCCGCCGCCAGAAACTGTTACTCTCAGAGACATTCACCATTCCTCCTTTTCTTATTCGCCTGCGAAGCCGCCTTCCAGCTTGACCTGCCGGGTCTGATCCTTTTTCTGCTTCATGTGCAGATAGAAGGTGCCCACGCCGGTCTCGTCGTCCAGCTCCTCGGTGTAGTCCATCACAAACGCATGGGGAAGCTCAAACTGACGCACCACGTTGCCTGCCGCGATGACATCCAGCTTTGCGCTGCGGTAGCAGAGCGCGTCCTCAGACGGCAGCCGCGACCATTTGGAAACATTCAGGGTGCTGTCCGACTCCTGCCCGCCCAGCGAGAAGAGCATTTTGCCCCAGATCTTCAGTTCCATGCCGTAGTCGGTCGCGCGGGCGTTGCTGTCGTGCGGGGAGAGCGAAGAGAATTCCGCGTTGATAATCGCCCGCTCGTCGAACTTGATCGGGTCTCCTCCGGTTACTTCCAGTCTAAAACCCATAAGATTTCCTCCGTTTCTAAAAATAATAATATCGTCAAAGCACCTGGAAACAACAGGCTGGCTCCAGGTGGTCTGATCCTGAAGGTGAACCCTCTGTCCACCAGAATGCCGGCATTACGCGCGCTCCGATGCGGTGCTGCGGTTGATCTCCACATCCAGATTCCTGACGTTCCCGTTGAAGGTGATGTCAAGCGTACAGATGCCGTTGGCCTCGTCGATCGAGAAGGTAACGTCATCCCCAGGCCCAAGGATCGCGTTGATATACTCCTTATTTTTCACCCACTGGCTCTTCTGGCTGGCAGGGTTGTTTGAGAAGAAGCTGATGATGTTGTCCTGCTTGAAGTCGCCGGTGGCATGGCGCAGAACCCGTTCAATATAGGTGGTAACCTGCGTTTTGTAAATCGGCTCGTAGACCGAACCGTCCAGCAGCAGGCTGCGGGCCTTGTAAACCATGATGTTGGTGACCTCAATCCCGTCGAGCAGCGCGTTTTCCGAGCTGAACACAAACCCGAAGCTCTTGCGGTTGATATCCGCCTTGATGCTGTTGGTAAAACCGGTGATCTCCTTGGCCATCGTCGTATGTACCCGCAGTGCGTGGTCCTCTGCCTCAATGTCGAACCGCACCCCCGGCAGCTCCATATTGACATTGCGGCGGAATTTCTCCTTGAGGTAGTCCGCCGACTGGTAGGCCGAAACCAGGCCGGCCGCAATGAATGCCGCCCCGATGTAAACCCCGTCGATCCAGAGCTTCATGATGTCCTCTTTTTCTTTGGACAGCTCAACGACATTGTCTTCGGTGACCAGCATCTTCTTGTCGAGGATCACGCCGGACTTGTCCTTGGGGATGATGGTAAAATTGGGGATACAGGGAATCGCCATCTCGCTGTACGGCTTCCCGATCAGCGGCGCGCATCGCTCCTCGAACTTTTCGATTCCTTCGGTCGCCATATAGTTGAAGGTGGTCTTGTCTCCCGTTTCGTAGCAGAAGAAGCACTGCACCTTGTAGTCGTTGAGCACCTGGAGGGTGCGGGAGAGAGACTCCATGCTGACAAGCCCGGTCTTTTCAACCTCCTTGTTCCCCTTAAACCGCTCACGGGTGAGCTTCATCTTGGAATTCTGGTTCAGGGAAACCGACGGGATGATGCAGTACCAGACCGTATTGTGGAAATCGTTTTTGGCGTTGGTGGAGTTGAGGTAGGTTTGCAGGCGGACGATGTTGGTGGTCTTGGCAAGCATCTCGTTGTTGGTGTTTGCAATCAGCATCGAAGGGCGCATGTCCTTGACCTTTTTCCGCGGAGTCTGCTCGAAGAACGCCCAGACCCCCAGGATTTTCTCGATCAGCGGTTTGACTGTCTTGATGAAATCATCCTTCGCGGCCTTATAGAATTCCAGATAGGAGTTGTAGTTGGCGACCTCCTGTGCCACGTCGATGGTGGAAACCATCGTGGAGGGAAGCGGGCAGAAGGTGCGGGATACCAGCGCTTTGACATAGGTGCTGCTGCTGTCCCCGTTCAGTGCTTCGTAATCCTCCTCTACCGCTGCGATGAGGCCGGTGTTGATGTTGTCATCGAGCGTTGCGAGGGCGGTCGTCTCGGCTTTGGGCGCTTCCAGCACCTTGAGTTCGCCGTTTTCCCCCATGCTCAGCACGCCAAGCGCGAGGGGCGTATTGTCCTGCTGCTGGGAGCCGTCCCCGAGCAGCAGACGGGTCTTGATGTCCTCGATCGCCAGCGGGAGCATGGCCATAACATTGTTATAGTTCACCGACGCTTCCTCAAACATGACATTCAGTTTATCCGCAATGTCCAGCTTGTGCGGGTCCCCATCCTCGAGCTGGGCGTACTGCTTGTAGACATGCCGCAGCTCCTTGCGCTCCTGCCGGATGTCATCCATCACCTTTTTGGGGGAGATCAGATCGGTCAGGTTCTCGAACTTGAAGTCCACATTGATGATGCCCTGCGCACGCTTGGTCTCGATCAGGGTCATGAGCATCTTGAGGAAATCGTTCTGCTGGTTGAGATGGATTTCGGTCAGCATCTCTGCCGGGATGGTCTCCGGCTTTTTCAGGGTGTACATCACCTTCTGGTTGTTCGCATTAAAAAAGTTGTAGACCACCGGATCAAACTTTTCGAGGAATTCGTCAAAGCTGTGCACCAGCAGATGCTCATTGATCTCCTTGATTACCTCGTCGCTCAGGCTGTCCAGCCCTTTTACGTCCCCTACAAGGGTAATCAGGTCGAGCTTTTCCGGGTTGATCTCCTCGATCAGCAGGGTCCGGTTGGTCTGGTTGATGATGGCCATAATAACCTCACGTCCTCATTTAGTAAATATAATACCGCAATCTCCTGAAGGAACCAGAACATAACGGTTGTTTCACAGCCGGCTTATGGGCCGTCGGCGGCAGAATCAATCCTGTAGAAAAGAAACCGGCTTAACATAGGCATCCGGAACCGGCTCCCAGTATTTGCACCCGGCAAGCTGGATCATCCGTTCCAGGAAAAATCCAAAAGAACAGTCCAAAGGATAAAAGAGCTCAAGACAGGAGATGTCTCCGAAAAACAGGTATTGACCGCTGCCAAGCCGGTTTCCGTCGATCAAAATGGTGTCGTCATCAAAAATTGCGATCGGATAGACCCCTTTTACGAGCATCCCCTCAAGGGCAGAAAGGTAGCCCGATACCTCCTCCACAGAGAAAAAACGGGTACCACCGAAGCTCTGAAAGGTCAGCCCATTTGACTCCATCCAAAATCGTTTCAGGTCTTCCGCAAATACGATCTGATTTTTTTGGGATATACGCTCAATTTCTGCTGCACCCGCTCCGGGATATTTTCTATAACAACGACCCAAAACCTCACCATCTGAAAAAATTTCATGATTTCCATTTAATATATCTATACAAGCCATTAGACTTTTAATGTCCATGCTAATTCACCTCTTGTGAGCGATAACGGGAGTCCGTGACAACTTTTATAGAAAAAATATTATTTTAAACCTGGAGCGATTGCCTAAAAAGAAAATCAGTAGCCCGCAAACCAAGACGTGAACTCTCTATGTTTTGTCTCAGGCATAGGAATTAGATTGCTATAGTTATTTTGTCCTCCATATGCCCTTGGACGCATATGATGTACTTGCCAGTTATCCCAATTTTGGGTTTTTCCGTTTAGATAAGTTTGTTCAAACCATTTCAGATATTTCGTACGATCACTACTAGTCCAGCTAATTGACGTTGTCTTATTCCAAATTTAGAGACGGTTCTGGAACTGTGACACCACAGTCAGAATTTGTATATGTAGGATATATAACCCCAGATTTATTAAATAATTTTGTTCCAGAGGCATTATCAAATGTATTTCCATTTACCTTGGCCCCTGCCTTAAAATAAGCTGTTTTAGCTGTTGCTTCAATGTACTTACTTTGTCCGCCACTAATCACAAAAGATTTATTGAGAATTTCCCCTAGTTTCGATTTGTTCATCACCTTCTTTGTCGCAGGATGCCATATGTAATCTTAGAAATGCTGCGCTTTTTTATCGTTCCTCGTTTGGCCGCACGTTTTTGTATTGCAGGATCAGTTCGCTGTCATCGGTAAAGGTAATGGAGACCTTCTCCTCAAAATGCACCGGAAAAACGCGGCCCTTCATCATGAGGTCCCGGTTTTTGAGCACTGTGCAGTCGGAGCTATTCTCAAAGAGCAGGGAACGGTCCGGGCCTGGCAGCAGGTCGATTTCCCTGGCGCCCACATCCCCGAAGTCGATCCCGCAGGAGGAGAGGATGTAGTGGAGCCGGACCCTTTTACGGGACTGGCGGTAAAGCGGGAATACCTGCGGCGGAATATCCCGATCATCCGGCGCGCGGACAATATAGAGGTTCAGCTTCCCAGAAAAGTGGTACTCTTCCGAGGGGGGAGCCGGCGATGCTTCGGCCTGAAGCCCGGTGCTTCCCACCTTATGACGCCCTCTGCGGAGGATCAGCAACAGGACGCCGCCCAGAAGGGCGACCACCGCGATCAGCGGGCGGTAATCCGGTTCGGGTTCCGGGGGCGGCGGCGCCATCGCCGGTTTATCCTGATGTGCAGTGACTGGCGTCAGCCCTGAAAAATTCCCTGCAATCCCCGAAAAATCCGCTTCTACGGTATAGTTGCCGTCCGGGCTGTAGGGGACCTCCACCTGAATGGAACCGTCCCGGACCGCTGCCCGATAATCCTTCCCGTTGACGCGGAGCGGGATCGCCTGATTTTGAAACAGTTCGCTCGCAAACAGGCTGGCCTCCGGGTTTCGTTCGGTTCCGGCATGGATGGTGACGATCGCTCCGACAGGTTCCGGCTGGGACTCGGTCAGTTCCTTCTCCCGATAGGCCGCATCCACCTGTAGGCATACCTGATATTCCGGAATCAGCCTGGCATGGATTTCCCCCGAAGAAGCTGTGGTAAACGAGAGCCCTACCGAAGTCTGTGCCGGACGGATCAACTCTGCCACCGCAAAATGGCGGCCGGTAACCACACGAATGTCCTGAGCGCTTGCGTCTGTGGTGATGTTGGACAGCGGCTGATCCGAGGTGAGCAGGATTTTGGCGGACTCCATATCTGTGTCCGGCAGGGTGATGTGCAGACGCCCATCCCGGGCGCCGCCGGCACCCACAGAGAGCTGCCCGACCCCGAGATCGGAAAACAGAAGCTGTTCCGCAGCCGCTTCAATCTCAGACTGGCCTTTTGCATGGTAGACGCTCCCCCCGGTTCTCCGGGAGGCGTCCAGAATTTTGAGCGTTTCCTCTGCCGCGGGGGTGTTCAGCAGGATGGTGTGGATCGTGATGCCCTGACCGGCTGCCTGCCCGACCATGGCGTCAAACTTTGCGACAGCCTCCTCGGTCGCCGCTGTATGGCTCATGACAATTTCTCCGTCCGAAAAAACCACCACCTCTTTTGCTTCCGCTGTTTCCGAAAAGAGGGAAAGCGCGGTTTCCAGACCTGCACCTGCATTGGAATATCCGGTGTATCTGGTCTGCAAAACAGTATGGTCAAATTCGGACAGATCTGCCTGAGGGCCTATGAAGCTCTGTACGTCTGTCTCATAGCTGACAAACCCGACATCATAGCCGGCAGGCAGGCTGTACGCCATCTCCCGGATCATGTCGGTTGCCGTATTGTTTTGAATATGGTTCATCGAATTGCTGGCATCCAGCAGAAATATCACTTCGCGGGAGCTGTCGGGACCTGCCGCCGCTGCGGGCAGCAAAACTGTACCCAACAGCAGGACAACAGCAAGAAAACCGGCGGCGATTATTCTTTTGCTGATATCCCTCACCCCTGTTTCCCGTCTGTGGGATAGACGGAAAATATTTTTCAAGCCCAGACGACTAGTTTATAGTTTATTGAATATTTTTACTATTCTATCAGTAGTTAAGCATACTTTTCGTCATTTGTCAACATAATATTTTAAAATTTTGCTCGATATATGTTTTTCTTATATATATGTAGGTAAATAAATGACAGGTGCTATGAAAATACGATCAATTTTATGGAAACAACAGGATAGAACGATTGGTCTGTCAAACGAAAAAATGCCCCTCTGACCCGAACCGGATCAGAGGGGCGCGGCCTGGAGACCAGCATGAAACTGGTGGGTTCAGGGAATAGCAAAACAACAGAAGCCCGGTCGAAAAAACAGGGCCTCTGCTGTCAGGGACACATCTTTCGGTTAAAAAAACCGGAGCAGGCTATTAAAAGTCTGCTCCGGTTGGCGCGCTTGGAGGGACTCGAACCCCCGACCTACTGGTTCGTAGCCAGTCACTCTATCCAGCTGAGCTACAAGCGCAGGAAACTGTTGTCTATATTACCTCATTTTTTACGGTTTGTCAACCCCTTGAAACGGCAAACTTTGAAATTTGTGCCGTAATCGCGCGGCCGGAATCTTTAAAATGCGGAAATTCTGCACCGGTCTCTTTTGACTGCTTGCATGGGCGCCTGTCATTCTGTGCAGCATAGCAAAATTCTGGATTTTAAACAGACATTTTTTGCGGCAAAATGGAGGTTTTATCCTGCAATTTTCACAAAATTGGATTTCTTTTTTTCAATTGCCTCTGTTCCCTCTTTCTGGTATACTAAGTTTATATATCCGAAATCTCTGATAGAAGGAGGCTATGATGAACAAAAACCTATGGCTCAAAATCAAGGAGTCGATCTCCTCGGTGCTGCCGATCAGCGTGGTTGTACTGATCCTGCACCTGACGATCGCGCCGCTCCCGCTCGGGACACTCATCCTCTTTGCGGTGGGAACTCCCTTGCTGATTCTTGGCATGGGGCTTTTCACGCTGGGGGCTGACCTGTCGATGATGATGATGGGGGAGCGGGTTGGCGCACAGCTCACCAAAAGCCGGCGGCTGACCTTTCTGATCTGCATCGCTTTTATTATGGGCGTGATGATCACGATTGCCGAGCCGGACCTCCAGGTGCTTGCCCAGCAGGTGCCGTCGGTCCCAAACATGACCCTGATTCTGGCGGTCGCGTTTGGCGTCGGCGTGTTTCTGGTGCTCGCACTCCTGCGCATCCTCTTTCAGGTGAGCCTCTCGCTGATGCTGGTCGGGCTTTATCTCGCCGTCTTCGCGATCGCCGCGTTTACTTCGCCCGATTTCCTGGCAGTCGCGTTCGATTCGGGCGGCGTCACCACCGGGCCGATCACTGTGCCGTTCATCCTCGCACTGGGGCTCGGTGTGGCAGCTGTGCGCGGCGACGCCGGTTCCCATGACGACAGCTTTGGCCTGATCTCGCTCTGTTCGATCGGGCCGGTGCTCACGGTTCTGATCCTCGGCATGTTTTTCAATGCAGAGGGCGGTGCGGCCTCCTCTTCCGCCCCGGCTGCGGTGGAAAACGCGGGGGACATCTTCCGCCTGTTCGCGGAGTCCCTGCCCCATTATGCCAAGGAAGTACTCATTGCACTGCTGCCGATCGTCCTCTTTTTTCTGGTTTTTCAGCTTGCGGCACTTCATCTGCCCAAAATCCAGATGATCAAAATTTCGGTCGGCCTTGTCTATACTTATATCGGGCTGGTGCTGTTCCTCACCGGCGTCAACGTCGGGTTCATGCCGGTCGGAAACCTGCTTGGCGCGAAGATTTCCCAGCTCAGCTACAACTGGGTAATCATACCGATCGCAATGCTGATTGGATTCTTTGTTGTTGCGGCGGAACCGGCCGTCCATGTCCTCAACAAACAGGTCGAGGAGGTCACCGGCGGCGCCATCTCCCGGAATTCGATGATGGCCGCCCTTTCAATCGGCATTGCCTGCTCGCTGGGGCTGGCAATGGTCCGGGTCATGACCGGGGTAAGCATCTGGTATTTCCTGCTGGGCGGCTACGCGATCGCGCTCGGACTGTCGTTTGTTGTGCCGAAGATCTTCACCGCAATCGCGTTCGACTCGGGCGGTGTTGCATCCGGCCCGATGACCGCCACCTTCCTGCTCCCCTTTGCGATGGGAGCGTGTGAATCGCTCGGCGGCAACATGCTGCGCGATGCGTTCGGCATCGTGGCCATGGTGGCGATGACGCCGCTGGTGACCATCCAGTCGCTGGGCGCCGTCTTTAAGCTGAAAACCATACTCGCCGCACCTATTGCCATGGCGGACGAAGAACTCGAGATCATCGAGCTTTGAGGAGGGGATTTTGATGCAGAATACCAAGCGCGCTCCGGAAAAGGTCTCCCTGATCATCGCGATTGTCGACCGTGGGAAAGGGAAGCGGCTGACTGCGCGGATGCATGACGAGGGGGTTCGGTTCGACCTCTGCCTGTTGGGGCATGGAACAGCGGACTCCTCCCTGCTCGACTATCTCGGGCTGGGCGAGACCGAAAAAGACATCATTCTGGGCGGGATTGAGACCGTACGCGCCCGTCCGCTGCTGCAAAAACTCAAGCAGGAATTTTCGATGGAACGTGCGGGCGGCGGGATCGCGTTTTCAATCCCGATCGTGAGTGTAGGGGGGGCGCAGACGCTGGGCTTTCTGGCGGGACACGAAGAGGGGGAGCTAAAGAATGAGCGATAGAAAATGTGCATTGATCGTTACGATTGTCAACCGCGGACACAGCGAATCCGCGATGGAAGCGGCGAGGGCCAGCGGCGCGACCGGCGGTACCGTTCTGAATGGACGCGGTACCGGCCTGAAGGAGGTCGCCAAATTTTTCGGGATCACGATCACACCGGAAAAAGAGGTCATCCTGATCCTCACCGACGAGAAACAGAAAAAGCCGATCATGCAGGCGATCGCCAAAAAAACCGGGCTGAAGACCCGCGGCAGCGGGATTTCCTTCGCGCTGCCGGTGGATTATGTGGTTGGCGCCCCTTATTTCGAGGCCATGTTTGAAGATGCCTGACCCTGTCATATCGTACCGGAAAAAGGGCGCTTTCCCTTGTGGGAAAGCGCCCTCCCTTATTCGGTCCAAGGCTGCAGGAACGGGCACGCCTGAACCTGCGGGCCTTGCCGCGGGGGTGTCCCATCTGATCCCGCCCCGAAGCCGGACAGGCGGAACCCTCCTTGGAAACAGCCTCTATTTTTCACATTGATTCCCTGATTTTCCTCGGGCAAACAGGGGATTCCTGCATAGAATTGGATACGGCTTACAAATTCCCGGGCATCTGCGCAGATTTGCCCTCTGGTTCTCGCGAAATCCCTTGAAATCTGCGGACCGGCGTAGTAAAATAAAAAAGCGGTCGCTGCCGCGTTCCGAAATGGGAGCAAGGGGGAAAAACATGAAGCCGTTTTTGCTGGCGCCATCCTATCAGGATTACCTGTGGGGTGGGGAGCGCCTGAAACAGGAATACCACAAACAGACCGACCTGTACCCGCTCGCTGAAAGCTGGGAACTTTCGGCGCATCCCGACGGCCCGAGCGTAATCGCCTCGGGAGAGCTTTCGGGGATGCCGTTTTCACAGTTTGCGGCAGAATACCCGCAACTGTTGGGACATGCCTATGCAGGCAAACAGGAATTCCCGCTTTTGATCAAGCTGATCGACGCAGAAAAAGTCCTCTCGATCCAGGTGCATCCGGACGACGATTACGCGCGGGAATTCGAAAATGGCCAGCAGGGCAAGGAAGAGATGTGGTATCTGCTCGACTGCAAAGAAGGCGCCTCCCTTTATTTTGGGTTCCGTGAGCAGATCAGCCGGGAGGAATTTGGGCGCAGGCTCTCGGATGGGACGATCACCGAGGTGCTCAACCGCGTACCGGTCAAAAAAGGGGATGTCTTTTTCATCGAAGCAGGCATCATCCATGCGATCGGCGAAGGGATCGTCGTTGCTGAAATCCAGCAGAACTCCAACCTGACCTACCGTGTGCACGATTTCAACCGCCTCGGGCCGGACGGAAAGCCTCGTTCCCTCCAACTGGACAAAGCGCTCGCGGTCACCTCGCTGGTTCCGTCCAAGCCACAGCAGCAGGCCGCTGCTGGACCGGTCCGGGAACAGCCCGGGCAGTTCCGGGTGAAGCCGCTCGTCAGATGCCGCCGGTTTTCGGTTGACCTCGTTCAGGTGGAGGCCGCATATACCCATCCTGTCGACCCGGCGTCGTTTGTTTCGATCCTCTGTGTCGAGGGGGCCGGAACCTTACGTTGGAAGGAAGAATCGCTTTCCATGCAAAAAGGGGACAGCATATTTGTGCCCAGCGACTGCGAACAAGTCAGCCTCATGGGGACCGGGGAATATCTGTTTACCTACCTGTAATCATACATAAAAACAGAAAAGAAAGACAACAAAGAAAACCGCTGTATCCATACTTATAAGAACCCGCTTTTCGGACGTTTCATCCCTGTGGATACGGCAAAGACAAAAGACAGCCTGCATATTCGCGGGCTGTCTCTGCTCTTTTTCAGGGGAGGAAGATGATGATGAGCCGGACGGTAAAAGGCTATCTTTTCAGCATTCTGTCGGCGGTGGTGTTCGGCAGCCTGCCTGCAATCGCAAAACTGATCTACGCGGAGGGGCTGAACCCGCTCAGCCTTGTTTTTTTCAGGAACGCACTGGCAGTCCCGGTGTTATTCGGCATCCTCCGCTGGAAAAAAATATCCCTTCGTCTGACACGCAGACAGGCGGTTCAGCTCTGCCCGATCGGGCTTTTGTGCGGGCTGATTACCCCTGGCCTGCTTTTTTTATCCTATGTCTATATCTCTTCCGGTATGGCAACCACCATTCATTTCAGTTACCCGGTATTTGTGCTGCTCGGATGTGCGCTGTTCTTCCGCGACCGGATCACCCCGGTGCGGGCGCTCTGCGTCCTCTCCTGTACTGCGGGTATCCTCCTGTTTTATACGCCCGGGGAATCCGCCAACCTGTTCGGCATGGCGATCGCCTTCATCTCCGGGATCACCTACGCGGCCTATATCATCGCACTTTACCGGAGCTGCCTACAGGAAATTTCCCCGTTCCTGTTCAGCTTCTACATGTGCCTGGAGAGTGCGGTGCTGCTGCTCGCCGGGCTGCTGCTTGCCGGGCAGTTCACCCTCCCGGAGACTGCGCTCGGCTGGTTCGCTACACTGGGGCTTGCGGTGGCCGCTTCGATTGTCGGCGTGGTCCTTTTCCAGATCGGCGTCAGCCTGATTGGGCCGCAGAACGCTTCGATTCTAAGCACCTTCGAACCGATTACGAGCATCACGCTGGGCGTCCTGATCTACCGGGAGCCATTCGGACTGAAAACAGCATTGGGCGCGGGTCTGATCCTGCTTGCGGTCACCCTGCTTTCGTTGGCGGAAAAACGCAAGGGAAGCCCTGTGGCGGAATCCTAGCCGGCGGAGGGGACGGGTTGCAAGTTTCCGGCGGGTGTGATAGAATGAAGGGTAATATCATCAGAACGATTTGGAAGGCGCCGATATTGTGATTACGATTCTTATGGCAACCTACAACGGGGAATCCTATCTTGCGGAACAGATCGAGTCGATCCTCCGCCAGACCGAAACCCGCTGGAAGCTCATTATCCAGGATGACTGCTCCACCGACCGGACCGCGGCAGTCGCGCAGGAATTCGCGGGGCAGTATCCGGAAAAAATCCGCCTGATCCGGCGGGACAGCCCATCCGGATCGGCAAAGAACAACTTTTTCAGTATGCTCTCGCTGGCAGATACCCCTTACTGCATGACCTGCGATCAGGATGACGTGTGGCTTCCGGAGAAAATCGCGCTCACGCTGGAAAAGATGCGGGAATTGGAGTCCGCCTGTGGGGCGGACACGCCGCTTCTGGTGCATACTGATCTGAAGGTCGTGGACAGCAGGCTGAACGAGCTTTCCGGTTCGCTCCTGTATATTCAGGACCTGTCCGCCAAACGGGACGCCCTCCATCAGCTCATCGTTCAAAACATTGTGACCGGCTGCACGATGATGGTCAACCAAGCGCTGCTGGCGCGGTTTGTCCCGATCCCGGAGGCGCAGAACTGTATTATGCACGACTGGTGGCTCGCCATACTCGCGGCAGCGTTCGGAAAGATCGGATTTGTGGAGACACCCACCATCCTTTACCGGCAGCATGGCAGCAACCAGGTCGGCGCCAAAAATGCGCACAGCCTCTCCTACAACTGGGCGCGGTTCCGGGACCGGGCCGGCGCAAGGACGGTCCTGCGGGACACCTACCGGCAGGCGGGGGAATTCCTGAAGGTTTACCGCGCAAAGCTGGACACACAGCAGGTCCGGCTGCTGGATGCCTACAGCGGCATCCCCCTGCATCCGAAGTGGAAGCGGGTCTGGGTCCTGCTGCGGTACCGGTTGTTCAAAAAAGGATTCAAACGGAAACTTGCGCAAATTTTATTTGTATAGAAATGGATGGGGCTTTTTATGAAAGGAATTGTTCTGGCAGGCGGCTCTGGGACCCGCCTCTATCCGCTCACCATGGTGACCTCCAAGCAGCTCCTGCCGGTTTATGATAAACCGATGATCTTTTATCCGCTGTCCACATTGATGCTGGCGGGCATCCGTGACATCCTGATCCTGTCAACCCCACGGGACCTGCCGAATTTTGAGCGCCTTCTGGGGGATGGTTCGGATTTCGGCATCCAGCTTTCCTATTTGGAACAGCCCTCGCCGGATGGTTTGGCACAGGCATTCCTGCTGGGCGAACGGTTCATCGGTGGGGATAGCTGCGCAATGGTTTTGGGCGACAACCTGTTTTACGGGAGCGGCCTGATCCGGCATCTGAAAAAAGCGGCTGCACAGCAGAGCGGCGCCACTATCTTCGGCTACTATGTGGAGGACCCCGAGCGGTTTGGGGTCGTGACGCTGGATGCGGCGGGAAAAGCGGTTTCGATCGAGGAAAAACCAAAAAATCCGGTTTCCAACTACTGTGTAACCGGGCTTTACTTTTACGATCAGACGGTCTGCGAAAAGGCCAAGAAAATCCGGCCCTCCGCGCGCGGGGAGCTGGAGATCACCGACCTGAACTGTGCCTATCTGCAGGAGGGGACCTTACAGGTCACTACGCTCGGGCGGGGCTATACCTGGTTTGACACCGGGACAGTGGACGCGCTTGCACAGGCGTCTGACTTTGTTCGTATGATCGAGAACCATCAGGGGGTGAAAATCGCAGCGCTCGAGGAAATCTCATACACCAACGGCTGGATTTCTAGGGAACAGCTTCTGTCGGCAGCGGACCGCTACGGCAAAGCGGCTTATGGAAAACACCTGCGGGCGGTGGCAGACGGAAAAATCCGGTACTAGAAGCGGGGGATGCAGTCTCCATAGCTTCTGGGGAAAGAGATTTCGTCTGCCTGCGGGATGGAGACACCGGTGTTGAGGATTAGAGAGGGATATGGGATGAAAACAATAAAAAAGCTGTGGAACTATTCCTGCTTCGACTGTTACGCTTTTGGGATACTAATTGCGGTTGAACTGTTGATGTCGTTTACCTTTCTGGGGTATCTACATATTCCGCCTATTTCCGTTACCATCGCATATCTCCCCATTCTGGCGGCAGGCTGCCTTCTCAGCCCTGCGCACTCTGTAGTCGTTGGGTTTACCTTTGGAATCGCCAGTATGTATAAAGCCTCCTCATCCTATGTGATGCCGGCAGATGCAATATTTTCTCCCTTTTTAAGCGGATCCCCGGCCAGCAGCCTTTGGTTGAGTGTCGGGACAAGGACGCTGTTTGGGCTGATCATTGGGGCCGCGTTTTTAGCCGCGAGGAAAACAAAGCGCAATCGTCTGTGGATCGGGGTGGTTGCTGCGATTTCTCCCAAGGTGCATTCGCTGCTTGTTTACGCTGCGATAGGGACTTTGTTTCCAGAACTCGGGTACCGTTACAGCTCGGCGCTGCACTGGGAATGGGATGATGCAGTCTTTGCGCTCATCTGCGTAGTCACCGTTGAACTTCTGTGGACAGCCTATCAAAGCAACACCATGCAAAACATCCGTTTTTGTATTGATCAGTCGGTCGACAACCCCTACTCCTCCAAAAAAATGAACCTGTTCTTTGTGATATTCGCCTTTTTTATCCTGTTTATGGCAATTTGTGCAACCTTCTATTTCTCTCAAAGAGAATCTTATATGCTCAACCAGCATGGGTTCGCGGTATCCGATCAGGTCTCTTCTGATCTGCTGCACTTGCAGATCCAATTCTTGGTGGCTTCTCTGTCACTGAATGTGATTTCTGTGATTCTATTGAGCTGCATCTACAAGTATATGTCGTACAACGGGTACCGGAGAGAGATGGACGAGCTAACTGGTGTAATGGGAAGGCGCATGTTCCTTTATCATTGCGATAAAATGCAGAAAACGTGCAGCACAACCACCCAAAAAACCGGTTGGTTTTTGTTTGTGGATGTAGATTATTTTAAGAAAATCAATGATACCTTTGGGCATCCGGTTGGAGATAAGGTCCTGAAAGAGATCGCGATGCATCTGCAAGTGATTTTTGGAGAGGATGGAAAGGTGGGAAGGCTTGGCGGGGATGAATTCGCCGTTATCATCGAAACGCCAATGCCGCCGCAGGAACTGGGTCAACGGCTGGAACGGTTCCTGAACCTGATCTCCGGCATACTGCCTGAGCAAAAAACGAGCTGCAGCATCGGCGCCTGCCAGTTTGTTTTTCCGCAAACCGTGAAGCATATCCTAACCGAAACGGATAAGATATTATACCAGGCAAAGGAGAACGGACGGGCCTGTTACAGGATGCAGGCGCACCCATGTCAGGAACCCGTTACCTGCGGCGGGAACGGTTAGGCCCCCTGGCCAGCTATTTGTGTATCGTCTGGGCGGGTTATCTGCCTGCCCGGTTGAAAAAACGTTGATTTCTATGACTTGCGATAGGAGGCGGTCAATATGCAGGTGATCCCAACCAGGCTTCCTTCGGTTTATATCCTGGAGCCAAAAGTCTTTGGGGATTCCAGGGGTTGGTTTATGGAAACGTGGTCGGAGCGCGACCTGGAGCGGGCCGGGCTTCACTACCGTTTCGTGCAGGATAACCAGTCCTTTTCCGCGCAGAAAGGGGTACTGCGCGGCATCCACTTCCAAAAGGGGGACGCCGCACAGGCAAAGATCGTCCGGTGCAACAGGGGGGCGGTTCTGGATGTGGCGGTCGACCTCCGGAAGGGTTCCCCGACCTTTAAAAAGTGGGTTTCGGTGGAACTCTCCGCCGACAACAAGCGGCAGCTTCTCATTCCGCGCGGGTTCGGCCACGCATTCCTCACGCTGACCGATTCGGTAGAGTTCCTGTATAAGGCCGACCGGTTTTATACGCCCGAAGCGGACCGGGGCATCCGCTGGAACGACCCGGAAATCGGGGTTGAATGGGGCTGTGAAAATCCAGTCCTGTCCG
The DNA here is from genome assembly GCF_009917605.1 of Anaerotruncus sp. 1XD42-93. Lineage (NCBI taxonomy): Bacteria > Bacillati > Bacillota > Clostridia > Eubacteriales > Oscillospiraceae > Anaerotruncus > Anaerotruncus sp. 1XD42-93. Next base: position 77,022 of record NZ_QZEG01000011.1, read on the forward strand.
AGAAGGACCGGAATGCTCCCTTCCTGAGCGAAAGCGACGTCGATTTTATCTATGAATGAGGGGCTTACAATGAAACGATTGATAACAGGCGGAGCCGGATTTATCGGAAGCAATTTTATCTATTATCTGCTGGACCGCCACCCGGAGGACCAGGTCGTTTGTATGGATGCATTGACCTATGCGGGCAACCTGGAAACACTGGCGGACGCGGCTAAAAATCCGCGCTTCCGGTTTGTAAAGGCGGATATTGCAGACCGTCAGTCGGTCTACGCGCTTTTCGAGGCTGAAAAGCCGGATGTGGTGGTCAATTTTGCGGCGGAGAGCCATGTTGACCGGTCGATCAAGGACCCGGAAATATTTTTGCGCACCAACGTCATCGGCACAAGCGTGCTGCTCGACGCCTGCCGGATTTATGGAATCCAGCGGTTCCATCAGGTTTCCACCGACGAGGTCTATGGAGACCTGCCGCTCGACCGCCCGGACCTCTTCTTTACCGAAGATTCCCCGGTCCGCGCCAGCAGCCCTTACGCTGCGTCCAAAGCGTCCGCGGACCTGCTGGTACAGGCCTACCATCGCACATTCGGCATCCCGGCCACGATCTCCAGATGCTCCAACAACTATGGGCCCTACCAGTTCCCGGAAAAGCTGATCCCACTGATGGTGGTGAATGCGTTTCAGGATCAGCCGCTCCCTGTCTACGGAAAGGGGGAAAACGTCCGGGACTGGCTGTATGTGGAGGACCATTGCTCCGCGATCGACGAAATTCTGCTGAAAGGGACCGCCGGCGAGCTGTATAACATCGGCGGGCACAACGAGCGCACCAATCTGGAGGTGGTCCGGACGATCCTGCATGAGGTCAGGAAACCGGAAGAACTGATCCAGTTTGTGCAGGACCGCCCCGGGCACGACCGCAGATATGCGATCGACCCTGCAAAGATGCAGAAGACATTCGGGTGGGCGCCCAGGACCGCGTTCAGCGACGGCATCCGGAAAACCATCCGGTGGTATCTGGAGCATAAAATCTGGTGGGAGCATATCGCCAATGGGCAATACCGGCAGGCACGCCTGGCATCCGATATCGGCCGCCCAATGGGGGAGGGGCTGTCTTGAAGGTGCTGGTGACCGGTTCCCGCGGACAGCTAGGTAGCGATGTCTGCAAAGAACTGGAAACACGTGGAATCCCATATTGCGGCGTTTCGACCAGAGAATGTGATATAACGGATGCAAAAGCAGTGGATGCCCTTTTGGAGTCCTGCCGCCCGGATGCCGTGATCCACTGCGCCGCCTATACCGCTGTAGAAAAGGCGGAATCCGAGCGGGAGCGCTGCTGGCAGGTCAATGCGGACGGTACACGCAGCCTTGCGCTGGCCTGCCGCAGGACCGACGCGAAGCTGCTCTACATCAGCACCGATTATGTCTTTTCCGGCGAGGGGGACCAGCCGCATCGGGTGGACGATCCCACCGGCCCGCTGAATGTGTACGGTGAGACCAAACTTGCCGGGGAACAAGCGGTCAGGGAGCTGCTGGAGCATCACTGGATTGTCCGTACTTCCTGGGTCTTTGGGAACCATGGCAGCAATTTTGTGAAAACCATGCTCCGTCTCGGGGCAGAGCGGGAAGACGTGCGCGTGGTGGATGACCAGGTCGGCTCCCCCACCTATACGGGTGATCTGGCAAAGCTGCTCTGCGACATGGCTGTGGGTGACAAATATGGGACCTACCATGCGGCAAATGCGGGGTTCTGCTCCTGGGCTGAGTTTGCCCGGGAGATTTTCCGGATGGCGGGCCTGCCAGCGAGGGTGCTCCCGGTATCGACAGCGGAATATCCATCCAAGGTCATCCGCCCAATGAACTCAAGATTGGATCAGAGCGCACTGCGAAAAGCAGGGTTCCAGCCCCTGCCGCATTGGAAGGATGCATTAAACGTATTTTTCAGTCGGGCCTGACTTTTCACCAAAGAAGTCCGGAGCGGGTATCCCCCTGCTCCGGGCTTTTTCAGGTTTCTTTTTGGCAGCCTGCCTCAAAAGCTGCCCTGCGGCAAAGGCCGGCAGCTCTTCCGAACAAAATCTCCAAAAGCGGATTGCGCCAACCATCCTAAAGATGTTACAATATGAAAAAGGAACACCGAAAGAGGCCAATGAAAGGGGATTCATTATGACTGTCAGAGAGATTCAGCCGATTCTGGATGCGACCGTCTACTGTGAAGGCGCATCGTTCGATGCTGCGGTAAAGACCGCATGCGGCAGCGACATGATGAGCGATGTGCTCGCCTATGTGAAGGACCAGAGCGTCCTGCTCACCGGCCTGCTCAACTCGCAGGCGGTGCGCACTGCCGAAATGATGGATATGCTCTGCATCGTCTTTGTACGGGGAAAATGCCCGGACGAGTCGATCGTCCGGCTTGCGCAGGAACGGGGAATCGCTGTCATGAGCACCAGATACCCGATGTTCGCTGCCTGCGGCAAACTGTACGAAAAGGGCCTGAAAGGGGGGGAGGACACGGATGTCTGATGCAATCCGTCTGGAATATGAGGTTCCCGGGGACGATTTTACCCGGGCAGGAGAGGCTTCGAGCGATGTCAAGCGGCTGCTGAAAAAGCTGGGCGTAGCGCCGGGGGCGGTGCGCCGGGTGGCAATCGCGCTCTACGAAGGGGAGATCAATCTCGCCATCCACGGCGGCGGCGGGCAGATCGTGGTGGAAGTTTCGCCCGAGGAGGTCTCCATGGTGCTCTCTGACCATGGACCCGGCATCCCCAATATTGATCTGGCGATGCAGGAGGGCTGGTCCACCGCCCCGGACAGTGTGCGCAATCTGGGGTTCGGGGCAGGCATGGGTCTGCCGAATATGAAACGGAATGCCGACGAAATGACGATCGAGAGTGCTGTTGGCGTGGGCACAACGGTGCGGATGAAGGTGCAGGTCGGCTAAAAATCCTGTTTTTTCGTTCAGGTTTTACTCGCTTTTGTCCCAGCTTAAGAGCCGTCTGCGGCAGCGGGTTTCACACTTCGGGCTTGAACGGCAAGAAGAGAGGGCGTTCCCTGCAAACGAACTGGGCAGGGCCCCAAAGTGAATGTATGTGTGGATTTTTATGGAATGGAGGAATTCAGGATGGAGCGAGGAACGTTTTTCCACTCGGTGACGCTCGACCGGGAGAAGTGTCACGGCTGCATCAACTGTGTCAAGCGGTGCCCCACCGAGGCGATCCGGGTGCGCAACGGCAAGGCACAGATCATCACCGAACGATGTATCGACTGTGGAGAATGCATCCGGGTCTGCCCACATCATGCGAAACAGGCGACCTTTGACTCTTTTTCGGCGATCGACCGGTTTCCCTATAAGGTTGCTCTGCCTGCGCCCGCGCTTTACGGGCAGTTCAATAACCTCGATGATGTGGACCCGGTGATCGGCGCACTCGAGCTGATGGGGTTCGACGAGGTGTTCGAGGTGGCGCGCGCGGCGGAACTGGTTTCGGATGCAACCCGCCGGTATATGGCAGGCTGCCAGGTGCGGCGGCCGGTGATCAGCTCGGCCTGTCCGGCAGTACTGCGGCTGATCCGGGTACGGTTTCCAGAGCTGCTCGATAACATCCTGCCGATGCACGCCCCGATCGAAGTGGCCGCGCGGCTCGCCAAGCGGGAGGCCGCTGCCAAAACGGGCCTGCCCCCTGAACAGATCGGCGCATTTTTTATCAGCCCCTGTCCCGCTAAGGTGACCGCAGTCAAGATGCCGCTGGGCACCGAGAAGAGCAGCGTGGACGGCGTTCTGGCGATCCGGGAAGTGTATCCTCGTTTGATCAGCCTGATGAAGGACGTCCCCGTCTCCGCGGGCGAGCTTTCAGGCGCGGGCCGGATGGGAATCGGCTGGGGAAGCAGCGGCGGGGAAGCTGCCGCTGCCCTGCGGGAACGCTATCTCGCTGCCGACGGGATTGAAAATGTGATCCGGGTGCTCGAGGACCTCGAGGATGAGAAGTTTTATGACCTGGACTTTGTAGAACTGAACGCCTGCTCGGGCGGCTGCGTGGGCGGGGTGCTCAACGTCGAGAACCCGTATGTAGCGCGGGCCAAGCTCAAGCGGATCCGGAAATACCGCCCGGTTTCCTGCAACCGCCTGCCGGACGACGACCTCTCCCCCTACCAATGGGACCTCGCCGTACAGTACGAGCCGGTACTCGAGCTGGATGCCAACCTGAAAGCCGCAATGGAAAAGATGCGCCAGATGCATGAGATTGAGGAACGGCTCTATGGAATGGACTGCGGAAGCTGCGGCGCGCCCTCCTGCAAGGCGCTTGCCGAGGATGTGGTGAGGGGCTTTGCGGAGGAGAACGCCTGCATCTTTAAGCTGCGGGATGAGATGCGCGCGATGGCCGACGGGCTGACCCGGCTCGCGCGGGCGCTGCCCAGAGCGTCGAACAGCGAGGACAGCCGCGAAAATAGTGAAAAGGAGAAAAGCCGATGACAGTAAAAGAGGTTGCAGAGCGGCTGGGGTTCTCCCTTCTGGCAGGGGAGGAGTCGTACGGGCGGGAGGTTGAAAGCGTCTACTGCTGCGACCTTCTCAGCTTTGTGATGGGCCGGGCGCCTGCGGACAGCGCGTGGGTGACTGTGATGGGCAACGTCAACGCGATGGCGGTTTCAATGCTGGCAGATACCGCCTGCATCGTACTTGCCGAAGGTGCGGCGCTTGATGCGCAGGCAAAAGAGAAAGCTGACCAGAACGGGATTGCGGTGCTTGGAAGCAAACAGCCGGTCTACGAGGCCGCCCGGGCCATCGACCAGCTGATCCGCGGATGAGGCCGGTATTTTATGACCTGCATATCCATTCCTGCCTTTCCCCCTGCGGGGATGCCGATATGACAGTGAACAACATCTTGAACATGTCGCTGCTCAAGGAACTGGAGATGATCGCGCTGACCGACCACAACACCTGCCGCAACTGCCCCGCACTGATGCAGGCCGCCGAAGGGACTGGTCTGGTTGTAGTCCCCGGGATGGAGCTTTCGACCGCCGAGGAGGTGCATATGGTCTGCCTGTTCCCTGCCCTGGAAAACGCGATGGCGTTTGACCGGTATGTCTACGACTGCCTGCCGCCGTTCGCAAACCGCCCGCAGATTTTCGGGGAACAGACCATCCTTGATGCGGAGGACCAGCCGGTCGGGACGCTGGAGAAACTGCTGGTCAACGCAACCTCGATTGGGATTTCCGCGCTGCCCAGCCTGATGCGGGAGTACGGGGGGCTGTGCTTCCCTGCCCATATCGACCGGGGGAGTTACAGCGTCCTTTCCAATCTGGGGTTCCTTCCGCCCGAGTGTGGATTCCGGGCGGTCGAGGTTGCTGATCCGGCCCGTTTTTTTGCGGACGGGCAGCACGCCGAAATCCGGGAACAGTATACGGTCGTGGTCAGTTCGGACGCGCACTACCTCGAAAACATCTCCGAGCGGGACCACTGTATCCATCTGGAGACAACCGATTTTCATGGATTGGCAGGGCGGATGTTATGAACCTTCGTAAACTGGAACTTTGGATTGTCGCGGCGCTGCTTCTCGGATGTGGCATCTGGGGCGCACTGCTCTACCTCCCCCGGTCGGGTGAGCCGGTGGCAGTGCTCTCGGTCGACGGGCAGACCCTGCGTACCATCGACCTCACCCGGGCTTCAGACGGTGTTTTCAGCATCCAGCCCGAAACCGGCAAGGCTGTAGCGTTCGAGATACAGGATGGCGCGATCCGGTTTCTCTCGTCTGACTGCCCGGACCAGGTCTGCATACAAGCTGGATGGGTTGCGCGCCCGGGGGAACGCGCGGTCTGTATGCCTAATCGGACCGCCCTGGTCTGTTATGCCCGCGAGGAGGCCCCGTCACCTTAGAGCCTGTTCAGCATCTAGGGGTTGTTTGAAAAATCGAAACGACCGTCTTTTTCTCTATTTTCAAACAACCCCTAAAGTTTTACTCAATTTTTTTGCTCCTGTTTTCCATAATTTGGTGAATTTCCGCGAAGCGGCAAGAGGGGGCTTTTTGCAAGTATAAATTCTGTTTACTATAGTTATTAAGATACAACTTAACCGGTATGGCATATCTGTTCATGTCTCTTAACGAATGACATATACTGCGCTGGGGGTGTCGCCCTCAGCGCCTTTTTATGTAGTTCCCAATATACCACTATACCACAAAGAAATAATATATTTATCTTTATTGTCTTTAAAAATTAAAAACAATTTTAATTTTTAGAAATATCACTATATTTTATAGAAAAACTTTAAATTTTATAGAAATCTCTAAAAACTTATGATATAATGAAAAATAATAGCAGAAAAAAGATAATTGCTCGATTATCCACAATTTGGGCGGACCTTAAAGCCTGTTTTAAAATCATCAAAGTAACCAAATAATGAAGTTCATGCGTAGGCAGGGGAGGAATTTATATGACAAATATCACAAATTCACTTCGGACTATGAATACCATACTAAATATTGCTATAGTGTTAATTGCCCTATCTCTTGTATTCATATTAAAGGATCAGCAATTTTCTCAATGGTTAATTCCTCTTCTTATTTTTTTTCAAATTTTGGCGATTATTCTGGACTACTTCTACCAAAAACGTGTGGATAAAGCGATATTTGAAAACAGAAAAAACGAATTACTGAAAGAAGCCGATCCTGATAAGCACAAAAACACTATTCAAGGCGCTCGTGAAGAATTAAGACTGGGTTTGGAAATTCTAATGTCAGCTTCTGTTGTTATTTGTCTGATTTGGGCTATCTCCGCGCACAATATATTAATACCCGCAGGGTGTCTATGCTTACTTTGTGTTGCATACCTTTACGCTGACTATATTCCCCACACATATTCGTATGCTAAAAAGTATGATATTTTTAGTATGAATGATTGGATAGCTGCCTCGTATATTCAAGGGTTAGCTAGAATTTATTTAGAAGAGTACACGCGTACGAGATTTTGCAGAAGCCATTCATTATATAGTGAACTTTCAGTTTATGAGTATGATGAAAACTGTCTAGAACAAGAAGAATGTATTAAAAACATTCTCCGTATGGGGTTAGATTCTATAAAAAATAACTATTTGATCTTTAGTATAGTTCTTACAGCATTCAATATTATTTTTATCAAGCCAGATGCTATAGATTATATAGCTGGGGAATTACTTAGAAATATTAATAATAATAATGGTAAAGAGATTTTCTTTTCTTTTTTACTGCTGGCCATTAATGTAATATTTGCAGCAATAAATCTGCTCTCATTTTCTCGATATAGAGAAGAGTGTGAAAGCGAAAAGCATATAATAATGTTGCTTATAAACGAAGACACAAAAGCAAGATTTGACGAATATAAAAAATCTTTCGAGAAAAATCGGACGATTCGAGCCAGAGGAATCTTTGTTTTTTGTTCTACTTATATGGATCAAAATAAATCATTAGATTCAATTAAACTTCAGTATAGAATGCTTTTTACGCATAGGCTTGATGCAAATCTTTCTCGATTTTGGTCAACTGTAGGTTTATCTGGAATAGCCTTGCTATGCTTTCTTATATATTGGGGCATTTGCTGGTCAATAATTGGAATGTTATTCGCTATTCTGTTTGCCATAGTTGTCATTTTTCGACTCCTGATTTTAGAGAAAATAGGGAAAATACAGATTATCAAAAAGTGTGAAGAATTAATAGAGCAAGCGGAATATGTATCATAAATGTCAACACAAAAGACGTGAGGCGACTATTTGATTATCAACAAACCGTATCTTAAAGCACTGAAACGAGGGAATAATTGATGCGTCTCTATTACAACCCGCAACATGTGAATACTTTTGGGAAAGCAACAAGAGGCATTTGGATGATACGACTCGTATCCATTCTGATAGAACAAACTAATCCTATAGTATCATACATAAAGGAAAAGCAGGGGCTGCACAAAAATAGTGCAGCCCCTGCTTATTTGAGTAGTAATTCAAGACCGTTACGCAGCCTGTCATAGCGAGCATTAATGTCCTCGTACATCGCCTTGTAATCCGGTGGCTCCGGGACATCTGCGGGCAGCTTAGGAACTACCAGATCGCTCTGGGAACACCAGCCGCCCGATGTGCCAGCGATACTCTGCCCATCTCCAATAAACCAGACCTTGGCCGGATTGATTGTGCTGTCGGATAACCCGCCTGCCTTCGCATACTCGGTCTTGGTATTGATGATCCGGTTGCTGGCCGTTACCGACACGCCAGGAGCGAGGGTAGGATATTTGGTGTCGGTGTCCAGCTCGATATGCAGATGCGGACCGCTGGTATTGGCCCCGGTGTTGCCATACTGGGCAATTACCTGCCCGCGCCGCACCTTGTCTCCTGCCTTAATCTTGACGCTTGCATGGTGGTAGGTGCGGGCGGTCAA
>NZ_QZEG01000120.1:0-3671 GCF_009917605.1 Anaerotruncus sp. 1XD42-93
CGGGAAAGGGCGAACACCGTACCGGGCAGCTGGGATTCAAATTCCTCCCGGTCAAAGAGCATTTCCGCGCCGCCCCCGTCCACCACCGCGTACACCGTCAAATCCTGCTCAAACAGTTCCAGCGCCCGCTCTTTGGAGAGGGGCAGCAAGTCCCCGTCCTGATAGCCGCAGTTTTTCAGATCGTCCTCCCACAGCGCCGGGTCCGGCATCGGGTATTCATCCAGCGCCTGCTCCGGCGCGTCGGGCAGAGGGGCGGCTTCTGCGGCATGGCCGATGGAATCCAGCGCCCGCGGGTTTTGGCTGGCGGGCAAAAGGGCGTATTCCCGTTCCTGTTCGGCGGTCAGCGGCTGGGGGTAGTCGATACAGCCAAAGGCAGTGATGGAATCCTGTTCCACCTTTACCGGCGCAGCAAGTTCAGTGATGGTTTTCCCGTCCATCAAAGGATAGGTTCCCACATCCAGCGATTCCTGGGTAATGTAATAGCGGAACATGGAGGGGTCCTGCTCCGGCAGTTCGGTGGGGATTTTCCAGGAGGGTTCCGGTTCAGGGGAAACCTCTGGATTCTCCTGGCCGGCCTGCGGGCCTTCCGGCTGTATGGTTTCTTTTCCGGCGTCCTGCTCCGGCCCGGATTCCAGATCAATGCCGCGCTCCTTGCAGACCTCCTGAAAATGGCGGTCAATATCGGCAATCAGAGTACCGGCGGTCTTGTTGATGGTTTCCAGGCTGGCCCGCAGTTCCTTCAGCTCCTTGCCCTGGCTCCAGTTCGCAATGTACCCAAAGCTGTTTGCGCCGGTCTGAATCCCAAAATATTGGCAGACCGCGTAAGAGATGCTCTCGGCCTCCACTTCCTCGGTGCGCCGGTCCTTTTTATGGTCCTGCAAAAACCGCTGGGCGGTCTTTTCGCCGCCGTTAAAGTCCAGGCCGGATTCATCGGTCAGGGGGAGATACCCTTGCTCCGGCAGTTCCAGCGGCTTTGCGGTTATGACGGAACCGGCATGGTTGACCATAACCCGTTCCTCTACCGCAACCGGCGCACCGGGGTCATCGTCGGAACCGCGCAGGTCATAACAAAACAGTCCGTCCGGCAGATCGTCTGCGGCAATCCGGTCATTGGAGAACAGGGCTGGCTGTCCAAACAGCTCCACTTCCTGATACAAGGGCGCGTCCGGGTTGTCCGGCACATCAAAGTTGTGCAGCTTGCTGTGGGCGATCTCATGGACAGCGGCGGAAACCGTCTGCACCTCGCTCATGCCCTGGCGGATGGCGATGCGCTGCTCAATGGAAGAAAAATATCCGTCCGTATCCGCGTCCATTTCCTCAAACGCAAGGGGAACCGGGGCGGAGCGTTTCAGCGCCTCCATAAACGCCTCAAAGTGCCGGACATTCCCGAACAGGTCCGCCGCCAGGGAGGGCAGGGGCTTTCCGTCCGTCTGGCTCACATCAAAGACCTTGACCGGACGGAACAGCGGGATTTCCACCTCTTTTTCCTCCATGACCACCCTGCCGTTTGCGTCCAGCACCGGTGCATGGGTGTCCGGGTCCAGCTTCTGTTCCTCGATTTTCTTCTTATAGGGGGTGGGCGCGATGATGGTGATGCCGCGCTCGCCCTTCTTCACATGGCGCTCAAACTGGTTCTTCCACTTGTTATAGCCAGCCACAAGGGTCGCGTCCGGCTTCTGCATATAGATCAGCATGGTATTATTGACCGAGTAGCGGTGGAACCGGGACATCACCGACAGATAGCGCATATACTTTTCGCTCTCAAACAGTTCCTTGATGTTCTGCTCAATGCCCTCGGTGATTTCCCGCAGCCGTTCCCGGTTGGTGGGTTTCTCTGCCATTTCCTTGTTTCTCCTTTCCAAATCCATGATTTTTGTTATGTGTGTTGCAATCCATGTTTTTTGTTCCTCGATGCCATCCTCCATCAGAAAGTCCAGAAGGTACTCCACATAGTCCTTTTGGTGCAGCGCCTCCACAAAAAGGGGGGGCGGCTCATCCTCTGGGGTCAGGGGCGCAAGGTCTGTTTCCCAGCCCCGCAGCAGATGGGCGTAGTCTGCCAGAGCGCGGAAACACCGCTGTTTTGATTCCCGGAACTTCTGCGCTTCGGACTTTTGACGGACATAGGTTTTCTTCGGGGGCGCCTGACTGTCATAGAGCAGGCCAAAATCCTGGGCCAGTTTTTCCGCCGCCTCTTTGGGGGAGAGGTTATACAGTCTGGCGGCAAAGTCGATCACATCTCCGTCCGCCCCGCAGCCGAAACAGTGAAAGCGGCGGTCCAATTTCAGGCTGGGCGTCCTGTCATCGTGGAAAGGACAGCAGGCCATGCCGTTCCGCTTTACCTCGATTCCATAGTGTTCCGCCGCTTCTCTGGTACTGATGGACTGCTTTACCGTTTCAAAGACATTCCCGCCCATGCTTATTGACCGGGGGATGATTTCAACGGCGGCTTATAGCCTGCGGCCCTGGCCCGCTCACTGGCGGCTTTGCGCCGCTCGGTGCTGTATGGCTCCCGGACGGATACACAGCGTTTGGGGACAATAAAGTTATTGGCGTCCTTCTTGATGATCTGCTCCGGGTGTTTACCGGCAAGGCGGTTCAGTTTTTTCATCAGCTTTGGGTCATGGGTATAGACCTCTGCCGCAGACTCGGCCTGGTTATAAAGGAGAACCGTTTCCTGTTCCAGCAGCGACAGCTTCATCACGAGCCTCCTTTCCGCTGGCCAAAGTCCAGCTTGAAGTTCACATACTCGCCGGTATCCTCCAAAAGCACATCCGCGTCATAGGTTTTTCCGGTTTTTTCCGAGTAGCAGCCGGTGAGCCTTGCCCGCCCGTCTTTTAAGAGGGCCGCGACAATGGCCTTGGTGGGCTGTTTCTTCTTGGCGCTCCACCACTTGCTGTCTTTCCAGATGGCAAATCTGCAAGTTTCACTTTGGCAGAAAAATCCCTTTTGCGATTCTGTAACCTCACCGCCGCACCGGGGGCATCTGCCTACTGCTTCGCGGGGCGGGGAGAACAGGTACTCGGTCCCCTTAACCACCTGATAGGTTGCTGCCAGCTCCCGCAGCATGGCGTAAATCCCGGACAGAAACTCCTCCGGGGAAAGCTCGCCGCGCTCAATCTCGCCCAGCCGGTACTCCCACTCGGCGGTGAGCAGCGGGGATTGCAGCTGCTCCGGCAGAACCGTAATGAGGGAACGCGCGTCGCGGGAGGGCATCAGCTGGACCGTCTTTTTGCTCTTTTTCCGTTCCAGAAAACCGGTGGAGGCCAGCTTTTCCAGAATCCCGGCGCGGGTGGCAGGCGTACCCAATCCCTTGCGCTCGGCGGTATCCGGCATATCTTCTTTACCGGCGTTCTCCATAGCCGACAGCAGGGTATCTTCGGTGAAATGCTTTGGCGGGCTGGTTTTCCCCTCCTTGACGGAGGCGTTGGAAACAGGTAAAGACTGTCCCTGGGAGAGTTCCGGCAGCGTCTTTTCCTCTGGCCCGCCCTCCGGCTCCGGGGCATTTTTCAGACCGGCGTGATAAGCGGAATCCAGCCTGCGCCAGCCGGGGCGCTGAATGGTTTTCCCTTTTGCGGCAAACTCCTGACCGGCGCAGACCAGCGTGGCGGCGGTTTCCTCGTAGAGATGGGGTTCCGCCACCGCGCACAGCAGCCTTGCGGCCACCAGCTCCA
>NZ_QZEG01000121.1:0-3654 GCF_009917605.1 Anaerotruncus sp. 1XD42-93
AGGAATCATCAAACAAGAGCAATGCTCTTGTTTGACCCTCTGTACAGAGGGTCAAATCAATCCTGACTGCCTGGTCTGCGGCGCAGAGAATGCCGACCTGTCGGACTGCAAAGGGAAAGCTGAAAAAGAAGATACAAAACAGCCGGAAGGTACCGGCATCTGCAAGCATCATCAGGAACATGACGATGCCTGCGGCTACCAGCCGGAATCGGAGGACAGTGAAGGAAGTCCGTGTACTTATGAGTGCCGTATCTGCCCCATTGAGGACCTGATCGCCGCCCTGCCGGATAAAGTGACGGAGGATAATGCGGACGAGGTGCGGGGGCAGCTTGACGAAATCCTCGCTTTGTTTTCAGTGCTGACAGAGGACGAACAGGAGCAGATCGACCTTTCCCGCTGCTACGAGCTGCAAGGGGCGCTGGACGGGGCCAACGACCCTGCCCCAATAACGGAATCTGTCGAGTATCAAGAGGCGTCCTGGGACGGCAGCCAAGTGACCTATGAGAGCAAGACCGAAACCTGTACCCTCGTTGAAAACAGCGCCGAGGCGGTCACATGGACTACGGGCTGGTACGCGGTCAGCGGCACCGTCACCATTGACCAGCCCATCACCGTCACCGGCGCGGTGAACCTGATCCTGACGAACGGCTGCACCCTCACAGCGGAAAAGGGCATTGTGGCGACGAGCACCAACAGCCTGACCATCTACGCCCAGTCCGAAAATGGCGGCACGCTGAACGCCACCGGCACGACTGACGATAGCGGTAACGCCAGCGCGGGCATCGGCGGCTCTGAAACTGCCCCTGACAGCGGCACGATCACCATTCATGGCGGCGTGATCAACGCCACCGGCGGCGGTCAGTCCGGACGCTACGGCGGTGCGGGTATTGGCGGCGGCACCTCCAGATCTGGGAACGGCGGCAACAGCGGCACGATCATCATTTATGGCAACACGGTTACCGCCAACAGCGGCGAAGGAAGCCTCACTGGCGCAGGAATCGGCGGCGGAGGTGGTTTGATGGGCGGAGGTGCCGGCAACAATATCCAAATTTATGGCGGCAGCGTCACAGCGAGCTCCACCTGCACAGGGACTGGCGGCGCAGGAATCGGTGGCGGTGGCGGTTTGATGGGCGGAGGTGCCGGCAACAATATCCAAATTTATGGCGGCACAATAAACGCCACAGGCAGCGAAGGCAGTGCGGGGATTGGCGGCGGTGGTAGCAACACCATTGATGACTCCAGCCACAAATCCGGCGATGGCGCCGTCACCATCAGCGGCGGCACCGTGACCGCTGTGGGAGGAAACTATGCCGCAGGCATTGGCGGCGGCGGTGGGTACTATTACAGCAGCCAGTACAGCAGTGGCGGTTGTACCGGCGGCACCGGCAGCGTCACCATTTCCGGCGGCATTGTGGACGCTTCCAGTCCCACAGATGTCTATTGGACAGGTTACGCGGGCGCTCCCATCGGCAACGGCGGGAACACAACCGCAGCGGCGACCGTCAGCAAAACCAACGCCATCGTGTTTGAGAACGGCGCGGGCACTGTCTGCGGCGATGTGACCCTTAACGGGAGCTATACTGTCCCTGGGGACTATACGCTGAACATCCCCGTTGGGGCCAGCCTGTCCGGGAGCGGCACATTAAGCGGCGGCAATGCGTTCACCACCGAAAATCTGACGGAGGATATGATCTCTGTCCCCACCAATCTCTATTATGACGGGAAGGACAGGACGGAGTATCTGACAACCGAGCTGTCCGGCGAGCTGGACAAAGGCATTACGATTTGCGGCCAGACCTTTACGGTCAGCGGCTGGACATTGGCGGTTGCAAAGACAGACGACCTGACCTATACCGCCACTTATACAAACAACAACGATAATACAAATACGTTCACGAAAACCATCACGCTCCAGAAGTCCGGCACCGACCTGACCAGTGAGGGCAAGGTGCAAACCTACAAAGGCGATACCCTAACCAAAGACTTCACCGCCAGCGACACCATCACCGTCAAGGCCACACCCACCGCAACCGGGGAGGCTCCGGCCAAAGCGGCGGCACGTCTGAGGGGTAATCCTACTGCGGGACAAATGGCGGTGTTTGTGGGTGATACGCAGGTGTCCGCTCCCGCAGACAAAGGTGCGGACGGCGCCTACACCATGACCGTCAGCGCCGCCGATGTGCTGGTTGCGGCAGGAGGCCCAGGTACGGGAATCACCCTGACGGCGAAATTCGTGGGGAATAACAATATGGCGGACGCGGCAGGGACGGTGCCAGTCAACATTTCCGCCGTTGCGAAGGTCGTAAATGGCAGCTCCACCACCTTCGTGGGCGCTTTGGCCGATGCGTTCATAGAGGGGAACGACGGTGCCATTATTACACTGCTGTCGGAGGTGGATTTAGGTGCCAATTATATTAGCATCGACAATACTTTCACTTTGGATTTGAACGGGCAGACTGTCAAAGCAACTGGCTCTGGCGCATTTAATATCTCAGGCGGCAGCCTTACCATTCAAGACAGCGGAACCGGTGGAAAGATTGAGAGTTCAAATATTACAGTCAGTGTAATTGGCGGAACTCTATCCATCGAAAGCGGGACTGTTTCAGGATTTTACGGTGTGGGAATTTACGGTGGAACCGTCAACATTTCCGGCGGAGTTATCTCGGGAGAGGAAATGGGATTGTGGGTACGCAATTCCGGGAAAGCAGTTCTCTCCGGCGGAACCCTCATAGGAAAATCTGCAGTATCTATAAATGTCGATGCGTCTGTCACGCTGAAAAATCTACTTGCGGAGGGCTATGCCTATCACAGAAATAACCTACCTGTTACAAAGGCAGAAGGATGGGTAGATAGCAATACTTGGGGGGAAGTATCGCTTGATACAAAAGCCCTGCTGACCGGCACAGTGACGGTGAAGAAGTGCAACCATACCGGCGAGGGCGTCTGCGAGTACACCCATGCCACCGGCACCACCACCCACCAGCAGACCTGCCTTGCCTGCGGCCGGGCGGCGGCCGCGGAGAAATGCAGCTTTGACGAAACCGGGGCCTGCCCCTGCGGGGCCGCGCTGGCGGTTGCGCTGCCCGAGGATCTGAACTTGATCTATGACGGCACACTGCAGAGACCCGCCGTCACCGTCACCGTGGACGGGATAACCACGCTCGAAAAGGGTACTGACTATGGGGTGTACTACCTCGACAGCGTCAACGCCGGAAATACGGCAAAAGTGACCGTCACTGGCACAACGTTCACCGGCACCTTCACATTGCCGTTCACAATTAAGCCGGCCACGCCTACGCTTGCATGGGAAAGCACCACACAAGAACTGACCTACACCGGCAACGAGGCGATGATTACTGCGCCCAAAGCAACAGGAGTGAATGGCACCCAGCTTGGTATCACCCACGATACGGGTCCTTGCCAGTTTTCCTATGCAACGCAGGGCAGCAGCGAGTTTACGAATGGCCTGCCCATCAACGCCGGGACTTACACCATCAAGGCCCGTGTTGAGGCAAAGGGCAACTACGCCGCCGCCGACAGCACAAACACACTGACGCTGACCATCAATAAGGCAGCAGCCCCCGCCATTACCTGGCCTGCCGCCAATGGCCTGACCTATGGGCAGAAACTATCCGAGAGTACGCTGAGCGGAGG
>NZ_QZEG01000122.1:0-3627 GCF_009917605.1 Anaerotruncus sp. 1XD42-93
ATTTTAATCTTTTTAATTCCATATTCCTGATTATATCTCTTTTTGGCAAAATTTCAAATGCTGTTGCCCTGCTCCCTATGAAAAGGATAGGACGGGAACCTGAAAATAGTCTGAAACAGTTTTTTCAGACTATTTTCAGAAACAGACGTTAGGATAATGGCAACCACAAAAACGGAGGTGAGCGTATGGCGCAGACAGTTTTTCAGCGCTATGAGAAAAAATATCTGCTTGACCGGGAACAGTATACCGCCCTGCGGGACCAGCTTTCCGGCCGGATGCGGGAGGACCGCTATGGCAGATACACGATCTGCAACATCTACTATGATACACCCGACTATCAACTGATACGTGCTTCCCTTGAGAAGCCGGTCTATAAAGAGAAGCTGCGGCTGCGCAGCTATAGGGTGCCGGATTCCCAAAGCCCGGTCTTTCTTGAACTCAAGAAAAAGTTCGATGGGGTGGTCTATAAACGCCGGGCGGTTCTGACACAGGGAGAGGCGCAGAGGTTCCTTTGGAATGGGGAACGTCCGGACGGCCAGGAACAGATTCTGAATGAGATCAGCTGGGCGATGCAGTTCTATCGTCCCGAGCCGAAGGTATTCATCGGATACGATCGGACCGCCCTCTTCTCAGAGGAAGAGCCAGACCTGCGGGTCACATTCGATACCAGGCTGCGGTGGCGGAATACTGCGCTTGACCTTTCCAAAGGGGATTGGGGGGCGCCAATCCGACGGGATGGGAAAATTCTGATGGAACTCAAGCTGCCGGGGGCAATGCCGCTTTGGATGGCACATCTGCTGGGGGACCTGAGAATCTATCCGACCTCTTTTTCCAAATATGGCGCCTGCTATCAGCAGTACCTCTATAGGCAGCAGAGGTTGAGAGGGGGCGCTGTCTGTGCCTGATTTGCTCTTCCAGCCTGTTTTGCAGGCGGGGGTTACCCTTCCGGGAGTGCTGCTCTGCACATCCGCTTCCCTCCTGTTTGGGTATGCAATCGCCAGGCTGCATCTTCGGCAGGGAACCTGCTCCCGGAGCTTTGCGGTGACGCTCGCGTTCCTGCCAGCGATTGTGCAGATTGTCATTATGCTGGTCAACGGCAACATCGGCGCAGGGGTCGCGGTAGCAGGCTCGTTCAGCCTTGTGCGGTTCCGGTCGGTGCCGGGCACTGCCCGCGAGATCGGCAGCCTGTTTTTCGCAATGGCGATTGGGCTCGCCTGTGGGATGGGGTATCCCGGTTACGCGGCGCTGTTTCTGATCCTGGTGGGGTCGATGATGCTTTTGCTCAACGCGGTTCGGTTTGGGGTGCCCTCCCATATCCGGCGGGAACTCAAAATCACGATTCCCGAGGGGTTGGATTACGAGGGCATATTTGACGACCTGTTTCAGGAATATACAGTCTATACCGAACTGGAACGGGTGCGCACCACCAATATGGGCAGTCTTTATGAGCTGTGCTATCTGGTGGAACTTCCCGGAAGCGGGATCAGCAAAGCATTTCTTGATGAACTGCGCTGCCGCAATGGAAATCTGAATATCAGCTGTGGACGGGTTTCTTCCGTTCAGGATGAATTGTAGTCAGGGGGGACAGTGGAATGAATCAACAGAAGAAAATGGTTATTACAGCGATGCTGGCGGCGCTTGGAATGCTTGCAGGATGCAGCCAGAGTGCATCATCTGCCGCCGCTTCGGCGGGAACATCCGATGGAGTGGTGCAGATTACCCTGAATGGGGGAACGGCTTCAGTCGCCGGGACAGGCGCGTCGGTAAATGGCGCGGATGTCACGATTACCAAAGCGGGAACCTACCGGATCGCCGGTGCACTCGATGATGGGCAGATTCTGGTTGACGCAGGCAAACAGGATGCGGTGACGCTGGTGCTGGACGGGGTAACGATCTCCTGTTCGGACAGCGCAGGCATCTACGAGAAACAGGCGGGAAGCATGACCCTTCTGCTGGCGGATGGCAGCTCCAACGTTATCTCGGATGGCGCGGAATATCAATTCCCGGATGGCGGGGACGAACCTGATGCGGCAGTATTTGCCAAAGATGATCTGACAATTACCGGGACGGGAACACTGACTGTTACAGGAAACTATCATAATGGGATCGGCAGCAAGGACAACCTGTTGGTTGAGAGCGGAACTTTAACTGTCACCGCGGTGAACGATGGCCTGCGCGGGCGGGACTCGGTGACCATCTCAGATGGAACATTTGCGATCGACGCAGAGGGGGACGGGATCAAATCGAACAATGACGAAGACACACAGAAAGGATGGATTCTCCTGTCGGGAGGGAGCTACCAGATCTCCGCAGGCAATGACGGAATACAGGCAGAAACCGTACTGACCGTTACGGGGGGATCCTATGAGATTGTTACCGGGGGCGGCAGTGAGAATGCACCGGAACGTGTGGAGCAGGGATTTGGCGGCGGATTCGGAGAGAAGCGGCCCAAACGTGAAGCGGGCGCGACACCACCCGATGGCCAGACGCCAGGAGAAGCTCGGCCAGGCAGTGTGCCGCCTAACCGACAGGATGCTGAAGCCGTACAGACAGCTTCTGTCCAGTTTGCAGCGGATACAGAAGCGGCACAGCCGACCAGTTCCACGACTGATTCTGAGAGCCAGAAGGGAATGAAGGCGGGAACCCTGCTCACAGTGAGCGGCGGGACATTTTCAATCGACAGTGTGGACGATGCACTCCACTCCAACGGCAATCTGACCATATCAGGAGGGGACTTTCGTATCTCAACCGGTGATGATGGAGCCCATGCGGACGGTGCACTGGCGGTCGAAGCGGGAGACATCCGGATCGAGCGTTCCTATGAGGGCTTGGAGGGAACAACAGTCGAAATCAGTGGAGGAGAGATCGTCTTAACCGCATCGGACGACGGGGTTAACGCAGCGGGAGGCAGTGACGAAAACCTCGATCCGGGTCGCTTGGCCAGTCAGAACAGCTACTTTATCCGGGTGACCGGCGGGATGTTGACTGTAGACGCGGATGGAGATGGGCTAGACTCCAACGGCGACCTCTATCTGGAAGGAGGGACGGTCCTCGTGAATGGTCCAACCAGCGGCGGGGACAGTGCGCTTGACTACGATGGAAGCTGCGAGATCAGTGGGGGACTCTTGATGGCTACGGGCAGCGCAGGGATGATGCAGGTGCCATCCGACGGGATACAGCCGCGGTTGGCAGTCTGGTTTGACGGGGTACAGCCCGCCGGAGCCCAGATTGAGCTGGCTGACGATGTAAACCAGACCGTCCTGGATGTAACACTTGAAAAGCCGTTCGAGGTGGTGATCCTGAGTGCTCCCGGTTTGGAGGTGGGGCAAACCTGCGCGCTTCTGGTCAATGGGGAAAAAGCCACTGATCTGACGCTGACAGAGACAGTGACCTCGATTTCGAGTGATGGTTCTGCTGCTCCTACCCAGATGAGGTTTGGCAGAATGGGTATGGGAGAGGACCGTGTAGAAGGCCGAGGGAAAGCCATGCAGTAGTAGCTGGATTTCAATCTGCGTACTCCGTGAGAAGCACGACAAAACCAGATTTACAGATTTAAAAGCTGTATTCATAAGCGTTTAAGCAAGGTATGGAAATGAGAAATTTTGACGATAGTCTCAGCAGATGAGA
>NZ_QZEG01000123.1:0-3599 GCF_009917605.1 Anaerotruncus sp. 1XD42-93
GGCGGTCCCAGTGGGGGCGGCGGCGGTTCCTCCGGCAGCTGGGAGATTCCGCCCAAGGACGACAACGGTATCTATAAGGGTTGGCATTTGTTTGACCCGTTTGATTATGATTTTACACCTGCCGACAGCGATTATAACTATGACCCTCTAGAAGAGTTTGACCCGTCCGGCCTGCATATTCCACTGGATTTTCCAGCCCCAGACGATATTGATTATACAAATCCGTTCTGGGTTCCAGAATGGGCAAAAAACAAAGATTAGGAGGTTAATTCATGAAAAAGTGGAAACGGGTAATAGCCGTTCTTTGTGCGTTGGTTTGTGTATTGGGCGTGTCAGTACCGGCTTTTGCCGCTGTGGCTTATACTACTTTTTCCGAAGCGAAGATATCTAATGGAAGCCTTCTTTCGGCGTCTTATGGAGATGCTGTTCGCTTGGATACGGCCGGAAATTTAGTTGTGAACATCTCTTTTGATGCTTCGACCTGGTCAAAGATCGACGAAGCGAAAGAGTTATGGCGTACAGTTATGAGCGAGTGGAATGGTAATCCAGATTATTATATTTTTTATCAGTTCGCGCGTTCTTATTTATATGTTGGTGCTTTTTCAAAATCTTCTTTTTCCCATATTTCAAATAAAACTGATGCGCAGGGTACATATCATGCTTACTTTCGTCAGGGGTGCACTTTTCGCTTTGAGTTGCGCAATTCTGTTTTGCGGCTTACCTCTCACGCCGGTTCCCTTTTGGAAGGAAGTTTGCAGGATGTAGCCTTATTTCCATCTTCTAAGAATCTTTATTTTTTTTACAAAAGTATAGTTGATTTTCAAGAAGAACATTCTTTTTCAACTACGGTTTCAGTTTTATCTGATATCAATAATGTAACCATAATAGATGATGTTGTATCTCCCCCTGAAATCCCTCAATATAGCTTAATCGTTAATTATCAATATGAAAACGGCACACAGGCCGCACAGCCGGTCACGCGCTCACTCACAGCTGGGAGCAGCTACGAAATTGCGTCCCCGATGATTGAGGGCTACACCGCAGATAAGCCGGTTGTATCCGGCACGATGCCCGAAGAAGATTTGACGGTAACAGTCACCTATACGGCAGCCCCGCCACCCTCGCCACAGACCTACACCCTGACGGTCAACTATCGTTACGAAAACGGCTCGCAGGCCGCACAGCCAGTCACACGCTCGCTCACTGCCGGAAGCAGCTACGAGATCACATCTCCGGCAATCGAGGGCTACACAGCCGACAAGCCGGTCGTATCAGGTACTATGCCCGGAAATGATTTGACGTTAACAGTCACCTATACGGCAGTCCCACCGCCCGAGCCGCAGACCTACAACCTGACGGTCAACTATCGTTACGAAAACGGCTCACAGGCCGCACAATCGGTCACGCGCTCGCTCACAGCCGGAAGCAGCTACGAGATCGCATCCCCGGCAATTAAGGGCTACACGGCAGATAGACCAATCGTATCTGGCACGATGCCTGAAAGGGATTTAACGATTCATGTCCTGTATCGTAAAGATTCTTCCGGTTCATCTAAACCTTCTGGGTGGTTCGACGCCGCGCCTGATGTGGAGTGGAAAGACCCTTTTGAATGGTTTGACGCTGCACCGAATGTGGAGTGGAAAGACCCTTTTAAATGGTTTGATGCTGCACCAGATGTGGAATGGTGGAGTCCGTTTCCTTGGGGGGAGTGATGCGTTATCAATGAAGATTTTGTGGTTTTTTCGATGGATGCACTTATCGAAATGGGCTATACCATTTGGGTAAATATTGGCTCAATTTTTAATGTCTGTCTGTATATCTTTATGCTTATATTGGGATTGTATGCGCTTTTGGAGGTTGTAAGCCATTTAGGACGATAGGAGGGATAACAGTGAAAAAATCAGCTGTGCTTATGACGACGCTTGCTTGTCTTGTTTTTTGCGCTGTCCCTTGTTTTGCAGAGATCAATGTTCAGTGGCCTCCACCTACTTATGATATGCCTCGTACAGTTTTCACTTCGGACATGTTAAGTTCACTGGCTAAAAGTTTAAAACTATCTTTGGGCGCGATTTCCAGTACAGGGCTTCGCATTCTCGGCATTACAATTTCTCTTTCTTTGATTTCCGGTATCTTTATCCGGCTGCTGTTGGATAAATTGAATCTATATAACAGCGTTTGGAAGCGGGAATTTCATCGACGGGTGAAAGCCGAAGATCGCAGGCGACATCTTGACAGTATTGTAGATGATAAAGTCGCGGACATGGAAATTAACATGCTTGCCAAAGCGCGTTTCCGGCTTCGGAACCCTCTGGCTGATCTGAATGAAAAAATCTATCAGCGCGAATTATCATTCCAAGCGGAACAGGCAATTAGAGAACGGTATCCGGAGCGGGCTTTGGAAGAATCTATCTACAGAAGAGAGGTTTCCGCAGCTGCTGGGATTGAATTCACTCGGCGCAACCAAGTATTGGCCGCTGAAAGTAAGGTTGTTAATCGGGAAACCAGTTTTACTGCCGAAGGTCTTTTTCGCTATCGCAATCCGAATTATGTGAAACTACGAAAAGTAGATGATCGCTATCTTGCAGACGAAGCGGACAGGCAATATCGGGAGCAATGGCCGGAACGTTATGACCAACGACGTCAGATGTATGAAGAATTGGCCCGAGACTATGATGAGCGACGTGGCAGAAGATCACGCCGCCGAAGGAGGTAACGAAAATGCCCAAAAGGATATTTGTTATTTTGCTTGCTGTTCTGGTTCTGGCCTTCGCATCCGTCCCGACTTTTGCCGCTGACGGTTCTGGTCGGGGTGTTCTTTCATGGTTTTCGGATGTTGGTGGTTTCATCCGGGATATATTCGTCCCGGATGGCAATTATTTTAACAATCAACTGTCCCTTTTGAATGACCACATAAACAGCCGATTTGCAGGTTTAGGAGAATTATATCAGATGCTGGACAGTTTTTTTAAAACTTTACGCAACCCTCCTCCGATCTCTCTCAATCTAACTATCCCAACCAATTTTTTATTTCCGGGGTATCGAGGTACAAGAGTTGATTTCCTGACATCTGCAAAACCTTATTTTAATCTGATGCGGGATATTTTGAATGCGGCAGTCTGTCTTTTAACTGCGATCGTCTGTTATCACAAATTACGCACATTTTTTACTGAGGAGGGATAGCGTGATTATCGAGTTTTTTTGCAATCTCTTCTTCTCATTGCTCCATTTTTTGATTAATCTATTCCCTAAATTTCCGTCTTTTAACGGGCTAAACGTCTCCCTGTCGCCTCTTCTTTATGTGGTACGCTTTATTAATATGTTTGTGTCCTTTGCTGTAATCAGCAGATGTCTTTTGATCGTCCTGATTGTATATAATCTAAAATTTGTATGGTCTATTATTATGTGGCTGATACGTAAAATTCCGGGGGTGTCATAATGGTCGATTTAGGTTCTGCTTTTGGTAAAATGTTTTCTCCTATTGGATTTTTTTTAGGATTGCTGTTCAAGTGTGTTTTCGGCGGCGCCCTGCTCCTGATCTTCGGCGCGTTGGTCTATTTCTTTGTCC
Organism: Anaerotruncus sp. 1XD42-93; assembly: GCF_009917605.1. Lineage (NCBI taxonomy): Bacteria > Bacillati > Bacillota > Clostridia > Eubacteriales > Oscillospiraceae > Anaerotruncus > Anaerotruncus sp. 1XD42-93. The sequence goes on from NZ_QZEG01000123.1 coordinate 3,566, forward strand.
GGTACAAATTCAATCCCTTAAAGCTCGTGCCGGA
>NZ_QZEG01000124.1:0-3567 GCF_009917605.1 Anaerotruncus sp. 1XD42-93
AGTGTCCGGCTTGGTTTCGTCGGGACGCGCTACAATCGTGGAGCCGCCGCCGGAGGAACCATTGTCACCGCCGGAAGAACCGCCGCCGGATGAGGAACCTCCCCCGCTGCTGGAACCGCCAGAGTTTCCGTTCCCACCGCCGGAGGAACCGCCGCTACTGTCTTTCGTCCAATGTGCATAGACGGTCACACTTGATGTAAAGATGGTATCAAGGGTGATTTTATCGCCGCCTGTTTTTGCAGTGTACCAGCCGTTAAAGGAATACCCGCTTTGAGTGGAAGTCGGCAGGTTTGTCAATTTCCCGCCTGTGGTGGTCTGCGCCGCCGGGCTTGTGCCGCCGTTCCCATCAAAGGTCACGCTGTATTCCGCAGGCTGTGGCGGTGTAGTACCGCCGTCCTTTTCAAACATCGCTTTGACAGTCACATTTGCGGCGGGCATGGTAAAGCTGTTATTACTGATTGTCACGCCGCCGGAAATGACTTGCCATTCCTTGAAGTGATAGCCGCCGTCCGGTGTGGCGTTCAGGGTGATTTTTGTTCCTTTCTCCGCTGATGATGGGGAAGCGGAAGCTGTGCCACCTTTACCGGCCTGCACTGTTACGGTGTATTTAGCAGGCGGCAGGGGTTTACTGGTAATTGTCAGGGTTCCGTTCTCATAGACGATTCTGTCTTTGTAATTACCGCCCTCCGGGACTTCCGCTCCGCTGGCCGTGACCGTCACAGAGCCGGTTTTGGAGGTATCCGGGGCTTCGGCATAGGCTACGGTTGGCGGGGTTTTCAGGTTTTCACCTTGAACAAGGCCCGTGATGTTACAGTCTGCCGCAGAGAATACGGGGGCAGTTTCCCCCACATAAATCGTTTTGCTTGGGGCGGTAACTCTGATTTCCGCCTGTTCAATCACAACGGGAATCGTTGTGCTGCCAATGTAGTTCCGATCCTCCGGGTCCACGGAAACGGTGAGGGTGTAGTTCCCGGCATTGACCGGGGCCGCATGGTTCGGGGTATCCCAGGTGTAGACAAAGCCATTTACGTTTACCGTCTTGCCGTCCACAGAGGCGGTGGCGGTCTGCTGGTATTCAATAGGACTGCCATTATAGGTACGCCCGGTCAGTGTCACGCCGGAAATGTCCACGGACTGCTTGTTGACGCTCCGCACGTTGATGGTGGCGGTCATATCCTCGAAGTTTTGGGTATGGATGGTGACGGTGATGGTTCCGATTTTAGTTTCGCTGTCGCTCTCCACCGCCTTAATGGGCAGGGTAAGGGTCTGGCCGTCAATCATTGCGCCGCTGTCGTAGTAGCTGCCCAGATTGACCGGACCAAGCTCGTAGGTGACGGCGGTGCTGCCCAGGCTTATGCCCTCCGGCACATCGGGCCGCAGAGCGCCCAGGCCGTAGGTGTAAGTATGCTCCTGCGTATTGGCAACCGCCAGATCGCCGGTCTTGGGGGTGAGGGGCGCAGCTTTGCGGATGGTCACGCTGGCCGGGACCGCTCCTGCGGGCCGGGTCACAGTGTAATTCTCCGCGTCCGCGCCGGTGAGGGTCATTGCGGGCAGGGTGAGGTTGGTATAGGTTCCCGCGTTGGAGCCGTTCAGGGTTCCGGTCAGGCCGGTGGTATCAACGGATACATCATCGCCGTTCAAAATTCCGGCCAGCGTCACGCCGGTGATCTCCACCGAATTGGTTCCGTCATAGGCCCTGCCCTCCGCCGTTGCTCCGGTGGCGGTCAGCGGGGCGGGAAGGACACTTAAATAGTCACTTAGAGTCATGGTCCCGCCATCCGAGCCAGTCCACCACGTTACGCGAGCAGACCACATGTACACACCTACTGCAAGTGTCTCCGACGGTGTAAAGCTGGCTCCTGTGGACTCCTGGACGGTAGACATATCATTTAAACTCTTAAGAATCCATTGGAAGGTTGCATCCGGCAGGGTGGAGGAACAGGTAAGTGTGATGGGCTTTCCATATTGCATGGTTTGGCCGGGGGCCGGCGCTGTGAACGTACCATCCGTTTTCGTATAGCCGCAGTTTTCACAGCTGCGCCGGATGGTAACGGCGTTCTCATTATGTTCCGGCGTCCACGAGCCGTAGGTATGCGCCTCTGTTTTGGTCCTGCCGCAGAACTGACAAGCAGTGATGTGATGCTCCCCGCCGCTGTCGGGCGTATAGGTGTACTGACAGTCCTCCGCAGCTCCCGCATACCCGCAGGCCAGACAGGTCATGGCGTGGGTTTCCGCACCTTCATTCGGCGTGCACTCGCAGACGCCCTCGCCGGTATGGTTGCACTTCTTCACCGTCACTGTGCCGGTCAGCATGGCTTTTGTATCAAGCGATACTTCCCCCCAAGTATTGCTGCTATCCACCCATCCTTCTGCCTTTGTAACAGGTAGGTTATTTCTGTGATAGGCATAGCCCTCCGCAAGTAGATTTTTCAGCGTGACAGACGCATCGGCACTTATAGATACTGCAAATCTTCCTATGAGGGTTCCGCCGGAGAGAACTGCTTTCCCGGAATTGTGTACCCACAATCCCCTTTCCTCTCCCGAGATAACTCCGCCGGAAATGTTGACGGTTCCACCGGAAATTCTCACACCGCAAAATCCTGAAACAGTCCCGCTTTTGATGGATAGAGTCCCGCTTTTTACTTCGATGGTAATATTTGAACTCTCAATCTTTCCACCGGTTCCGCTGTCTTGAATGGTAAGGCTGCCGCCTGAGATATCAAATGCGTCATAGTAAGATGCTTTGACAGTCTGACCGTTCAAATCCAACGTGAAGGTGCTGCTGCCTCTGATTTCAATGTAGTTGCTGCCTAAATCCACCTCCGACAGCAGGGTTACTGTCGCGCCGGAGTTTCCTTCTGTGAACGCATCGGCCAAATTGCCCACATAGGTGGTGGCGCCAGCAATGGTCACGCTGGCTACGTCATTTTCCTGCTGTTCGGCATGGCCCTCTGCCGGGGCGGGTGCGTTGGCCCCGTCCAGCGCCTCTTGCAGCGCATAACAGCGGGAGAGGTCAAGCTGCTCCTGTTCCTCCCCGGTCAGTTCTGCAAACAATGCAAGTATCTGCTCAAGCTGCGCCCGCACTTTCTCCGCATTCTCATCCGTGATGCTCCCCACATCCGACAGGGCGGCAATCAATTCCTCTATCGGGCAGATGCGGCACTCATAAGTACACGGGCTGCCTTCCCCATTCTCTGACGCAGGCTGGTAGCCGCAGGATTCATCATGTTCCCGATGGTGCTTGCAGATGCTGGTATCTTCCGGCTGTGCCATATCTTCTTCCGCAGATTTCCCTTTGCAGTCCGACAGGCCGGCATCCTCTGCGCCGCAGACCGGGCAGTCAGGATTGATCTGACCCTCTGTACAGAGGGTCAAACAAGAGCATTGCTCTTGTTTGACGATTCCTGTTTCCGGTTCCTTGTCGGCTTCGCCGCTGTCCTGCGGATTGCAGATTTCACACACATAGGTGCATGGTGTTCCCGGCGTTTCTTCCGTATAGCCGCAATCGTCCGTATGCGCGGTGTGGTGTTCGCACAGCCCGGTTTCCGGCTGTCCTCTGTCTGCCAC
>NZ_QZEG01000125.1:0-3346 GCF_009917605.1 Anaerotruncus sp. 1XD42-93
CGCCGTATCAAGCGATTTCGTCGCATTTTTACCCGCTATGACAAACTGGATATTATCTTTTTGGCTTTTGTCTTTTTTGCTCTCATTGTCGATGTGCTTATGTGAACACTACCTAAGAAAGACATCATATAAGCTCATAGAAAATTGGTTGAAATGTACAGTTATCAGCCGCAATATTAGTGCTCATGGAGGTCGTTTTTACAACCGCTCTTTTCCTATAAAAATTCTCACGCCTAAAAAGGATAATCTTCAATTTGATCCTGGAAGTCCTTTTGCGTATATCTACGCTTTATATCGATTGCTTCCCAACAACCTCCTTAGACAAAGCATGCTCAAAGACTTAGAACTGCTTTTTTTAAGATATCCGTTTGTAAAATTAAAGCACCTAGGGTTTCCTGAGGATTGGCTGGCTATTTTGGAGCGTTGTTTGTGTTTTCCATATGAATTTTCAGCCCCAACATTAAAATATGAAGCTTTAGATTTTTCTTTCGCCTCAATTCCTCATAAACCCGCACCTGGCTATAATTCAGAAGATTGTGGTTAAATTCTATGGGTGGTCTATATCATTTTGGATATAGATCACCTTTTTATTGCATAACGATTCCCCAAACCGCATACCACTTACCTCCGATGGACTTCCGTTGTCATGCACTCTATACATATAAACTTTGCATGAAACGACAAAATTCTACAATCGGAAGTCGATTTCCTTTATATTACATTTAATCTCCTATATTTTTAATATAGAAATCGGATAGACGCGATTCTATCTGCTGCAAGTCTATATAATAGGAGGTTTTCATTATGGCAAAGATCGTACTCTTTGATCATAAAAAGTTCGATCACGCAATCCGGAAATCGAATCTGAAGCAGGAACAGCTTGCGGAACACCTGAATATCTCCACACGTCATATACGAAATCTGAAAAATGGGGATACTTCTGTTTCTGCTCCTCTTCTCTATAAAATCAGTCAGGAATTCCAAGAACCCATGGAATACTTTCTTGCTTTCCGAGAGGATGATGAAACAAGCGAATGAAATAAAGAAAAGCAGGCGCACCGGAATATGTCCAGCGCGCCATCCATTTTTCATGCGCGTCTCCTGTGATAGCATCGTCTGATCCTACCACAGGAGATTGCTCTCCGACTCAATACATGCTTGGTATCAACCTATCTGTTTTTACACTTTGCAGCCAGCACCATAATCTCTGCACACAACTCATCATATCTGGCCTTATAATCCAGTTCCGGCATCTCTGCAGGCAGTTCAGGTACGACCAGATCGCTCTGGGCACACCAGCTCCCCGCTGCTCCGGCGATACTCTGCCCATCTCCAATAAACCAGACCTTGGCCGGATTGATCGTGCTGTCGGACAGCCCTCCCGCCCTGGCATACTCTGCCTTGGTGTTGATGATCCGGTTGCTGGCTGTTACCGATACACCGGGCGCAAGGGTCGGATACTTGGTATCAGTATCCAGCTCGATATGTAGGTGCGGGCCGCTGGTGTTGGCTCCGGTGTTGCCATACTGGGCAATCACCTGCCCACGCCGCACCTTGTCCCCCGCCTTGACTGCCACGCTTGCGTGATGGTAGGTGCGGGCGGTCAGATCCCGCACCTTGCCGTCGCTACAGAGCACATCCCGGTAGACGATCACCGTCACCATGCCCAACCGGGAAAGATTGCCGGTCAATGTTGGGCCGTCCTGTCCAGCGGCGATTACCTCGCCATCTCCCAGAGCGAGTACATCATGGGTATTGGGATCGTAGCAGTCCACGCCGTAATGGGGCCAGCCCCACTCCTTGAGATATTGCGGATGTTTATATCCAGCTGTGATCCGCATGGCCTTAAACGGCAGTGTCAGTCTCTGGCTCATCTCAACACCTCACAGTCCTTGCCCTGCCCTATCTCTTGACTGCTGCCCGTCAGCCTGTCCAGCTGCATCCGGGCATATCCCTCAATCGCGTCAAAGGTGGTCTGTACAATCTGCTCGATCAGACTACGCGGCACAAACGGCCGCACCGCGAGAGGAAGCAGATCATAAAGTCGGCCGACTACCCACTCAAACTTTACGCCGCCCGCTTTGGTCCAGTCGCTGTATAACACCTCGGCCCGCTGGATCAGTGCAGCCACTCGTCCGCTTACTTTGGCATTACCCTGATACCACAGAGCAAGCCCCCCGAAGAGCAGCGCACAAAGATAGATCACAATACGTACAAACTCTTGGTAATTCATCTTTACCTCCTTCTCACAATCCGATCCTGGTGCAGATAAAGCCGATCATGGCTCCGATCACGACAGTGACGATATGCCCGACCGCCTTACGCCAGTTTTCCCCGTCGCGTGCTTCCAGGCTTTCCAGCCGTTCCCCCTGCTGCTTCAGCTCGTTGGCCATGATCTCCATGTTCAGGGCCAGCTTTTCCACCGATGTAACCAGCGCGCCGATCTGCTCCACCTTCTCTTCCAGCGTGTCGATCCGATGATTCTGCCGGTTGTCCTCTGCGGCCAGACGCTTGTGTTCCGCCTCCAGCCTCCTGCAAAACTCATCATGCTCGGCCCGCGAGATAATAGATGTATCCACGTTTACCACCCCTTTCGTAAAAGTCCTTTCATTTACTCCGCCCGATTCCCGGAGATGTGCGGTTTTGTTGCACATCTCTGGGAACTTTTTTTGCTTCAGCTGATTTACGCTATAATCCGTTCGTACTCATACTGGATCGTCCGTTGTGACAGCTCCGCATAGATGAGGGTCGTCTTGGTGTCCTCATGACCCAAAAGTCGCTGGATCACTGTGATGTCCATGCCTCCGGCAAGCGCCAGCGTCGCGAAGGTGTGACGCAGCAGGTGCGGATGGACGTGCAGACCCACCCGGTCGCCGATCAGCCCGAGCGCGCGTTGGATTGCCCGCGGCTGCATAGCTGGATACGGCGTCTTGATGCTTGCAAACAGCGCATCCCCACCTTTACGCCGGGAGATATACTCCTCGAGCATTAACTTGGCCCTGACACTGAAATAAACTTTCCGGCTCTTGTTGCCCTTGCCATGTACGATCACACTCCGATCCCGCCAGTTGACATCCTCCATACGAATCCCGGACACCTCGCTCAAGCGGCATCCAGAAGACACAAGGAACTCTACCAGCGCCCGCTCTTTATAGGTTTTGCAGGCATCCCGCAGCCGTTCCAGCTGCTCCTGGGACAATGCGTGCCGCGACCGGGTGCGATCCAGTCTGGGGGACTTGATCTTGAGCATAGGATTTCTACGAATGACGCCTTCAACTGTCAGCCAGCTGAAGAAGCTGCGCAGGGTATTGATGTGGGTCAACAGACTTCCGTCCCGCAGTCCGCG
>NZ_QZEG01000126.1:0-3259 GCF_009917605.1 Anaerotruncus sp. 1XD42-93
ACAAAGGGCATTTATCTCACCTCCCGGTCTTTGGTTTTGGCGGCGGGGTTATCGCCGGGGACGGGCTTTGCGGAAAGCTGGGCCTTGATGGAGGGCTTGCGTCCCGGCTGCTCCTGTGCGCGTTCCTCCCGGTGCATGGCGATATACCGCTTTCCCGTGTCGTCCGGCGGGAGAAAATATACCGGCTTTCCCACCTGCTTCTGTACCTTTTCATAGAGCCGGTTCATATCATGCTGGGATGCCAGGGGCAGGAAATACACCGAGATTTCCGCCATAAACTGCTCCTTGTCCGGCGAGTTTGGCTGTTTTAAGTCCGTGAGCGCGGTCGATAGCCGGTCAGCTTCGGCCTGAATCCGCTGTTCGTCCAGCGCTTGCAGGTGGACGGCAAAATATCCCCTTGGCATTTCCCGCCTGCGGTCGTGTTCCCGTTTGACCGCCCCCTGCACCACGGTTTCGTCCTCCGCTTCATTGCGAACCTCCTTAATGCTGCCATGCAGATATTTCAGGTCTGCGGCCTTTTCATAGTGAAATTCCTTTTCCGGGAGCCGTACTTCTTTTCCCCCAGCAAATGTAACAGTCACATCGGTATAGGGGGAGGCGGTACGCCCTGCAAACTCCGCAAGGCGGTGGTTGTCCTGCTGGTAGAGGTTGCCGCGCAAGCTGCCCTTATTGCTACCGGTCAGTTCCACCGAATAGGTCAGAACCGGCTCGCGGGTCTGCGTATGGTAGAATTGCAGCGTGTTAAAGCTGCGTGTGCCGCCGATGAACATATCGCGCTCATTCAGGCACTCCACGCCGCTCTGCCGGAAAATCAGGACAAAGTTCTGCTTTACCGGGTCGCCGGACGCTGCGCCCTCCCGCATGGTGTCCAGCGCATAGTTTAAGTCTGTCTGGTAAAAGGCGGTTTTCTGCTTCATAATCTGTGGCAGCACGGTTTCCAGGTCTACATTCAGAAACTTCCGCAAAGTGTCCGGCTTCTGCGCCGGCGTGTCCGTTGCCAGCGGGAACAGGGTCAAATCGTCCTGGCGGTCGGTGGCATCCGCAATCAGCGCGTCCAGCACATCCGGCATCAGTTCATAGTCCGCCCAATGCTCCGTGGCTACCTCCAAAGGGTTCTGGAATTTCAAAAGGTATTCCAGTTCTTCCGGCTTGTAGCTTCGGTCGGCCATGTGCTGGAATACAAGTGCGGTGTCGGCAATCCTGTCCGCGCCGTCAATCAGTTCCTGCCGGTCTTTTAACAGCAGGTTGGCGCGGTATTCGCTGTAATTTCCCGTGATACGGTCAATTAACTGCCGCCGCAGTTTTTCAGTGTCCATATAAATTCGCTCCCTCCTTTACGATGATGGTATATGGTTTCAAATGCCCACCTCCTTAATGGGCGTTAAAGATTGATTTGCTGACCGCGCCGGTCTTGAACAGCGAGAAGCACAGCAGCACGGTATAGCCCGCGCATTGCCAGATAGCGATGTGGATGTTGTCGGCGCTCCCAATCTGCCCGACTAAAACGGCATAAATCGCAACGCAAATCATAATGAAAAAGCCTTGCAGCCCAAGAGCCACAAGGCCGCGCAGATAGTTGTTTCCCATCTGCCCCCAGTCCCGGTTTGCCATTGTTGCAAAAGGGATTGCGCCTACCGAGCAGTAGATATAAATTTCAATCATGCGCCCCACCAGCACCAGCATGACGCAGAACGACAGCACCGGCATGGTGATTTTCAGCAGCATGGTTTCCACCAGCAGGCCGAAAAGTTCCCCAATCTCCATCGTTTCCAGTTGGGCGGCAACATCGCCCAGCGCCGCCGCAAAGTCTATGCTGGTCGTGCCGGTGATAACGCCGGCGCTCTGCTGTACTACCGTTTGCGCCAGTTCAAAAATCGCCATTGTAATGTCAAAGGTGTGCGTGACAAGATAGACCGCCACGAACACTTTCAGAATCCACTTATACAGTGCAAAGGTTTCAAAGTCGTGGAAGTTGTTCTTTTCCATCAGCATCGAAATCAGTTCGTAGCACAGGACAAAGGTTAAGATTATCCCCGCAACCGGCACTACGACTGTATCGCTCAGATTGCGGATTATGGAAAAGACCCCGGCGTTCCATTCCGCCGGGGTCGTCCCCACATTCGCCGCAACCTCCCCGACTTCGTTGTTGATCTGGTCAAACATCCCGTCCAGGTTGCCCATGATGCAGTCCCGCAGGATTTCCTTGATCCAGTCCTGAATTATGTCGAGGATGTTCAGCATAGGCTATCCCGCCTTAACCGAACAGGTTCGCCAGCAGAGGGATAAGCTGCATACCGATGAGGGCAACTCCGCCGCCGGCCATAAGCTGTTTCATCCGTTTGTTCACGCCGGGTCGCTGCTCCGGCGCGGCCCCACCTTATGAAAAGGCGGACACCCCATGCTTTCACATGGGCGCAGACTATATCTTCACCCGCAAATGCGGGGCAGACTGCTTCGGGCCGCTTGGCCCTACTCCTGCAAAGGATAGTCGTTGGACGTTCCTCTTGTTCGAGGCTCCGCTGCTGATTGCCCATTTTTCCGGCGTTCAGGCTCGCGCCATGCGCCATCCGCACGTTTCTTTCTGCTTTCGCAACCGTCACATCCGGGCTTGTTTCATCCCCGTGTTGTGGTACGTGCGGCTTTAGGGGGTTCCAGCAATTCAGTCTGTTGCCGTATGGACTTCCACCATACGCTGCACGGCAATTACTTGTCCGTGGAGGGCATCGCTTACCCCTGCGATTTTGCGCCAGGGTTGTCGTTACCGTAACCTTCCAGCAGGTTGATGACGCCCCACACGCCAAGGCCGGCGCCCAGCGCGATAACCAGTACCTTCAAAGTTTCAATAGCGCTTGCAAAAAATTCCATACATTTTCCTCCTTAAATTTGTTGTAATGGGTTGACAGGGACAAAAAAAGCCCGCCGGTTGAATCAGTCAATCGGCGGGCGCATCAGACGCGGGCGGCGCTTCGAGTTCACAGCTTTCAAAAACGTCGTCCGGTCGGACGGTCAATCTCCGGCTCAGATATTTTGCAATATCAAAAGCGTTCTTCTTGCTGGAATCCAGCAGGTATTTATATTGCGGATGTTTGGTAATGTCAAATTTGTCCGAAAAGAACGGCCTTACGCCCTGCACCTGCAAGATGCACTTGCCGCCGTCCATCACCGCTAATTCATCGGTTGACATCAGTTCTTTTCCGAGTTTCTGGTAATTTACCCCCATGCTGCGCTGGCTTCCCCGCGTGTCGGAGGTGTTGAAAAG
>NZ_QZEG01000127.1:0-3195 GCF_009917605.1 Anaerotruncus sp. 1XD42-93
TTTGACTACACCGCCCAGCAGACCCTTGATTATCTGCAAGCCCTCTATGAAAAGCGGCTGGCGACCTACCCACGCACGGACAGCCGGTACTTGACCGAAGATATGGCATCAGGACTGCCCTCATTATGTCAGTCTATCGCCGCATCGCTGCCCTTTGCGGCAGATTTGTCCTTGCCGGTAAACGCTGCGCAGGTAATCGACAACAGCAAAGTCACCGACCACCATGCCATCCTGCCCACGGCAGAAACGGCAAAAACCGACCTGTCCGCGCTGCCCTCCGGGGAGAAAAACATCCTCTTTCTTGCTGCCGCCCGTCTGCTGTGCGCGGTAGGCGAACCCCATACCTATGCGGAAACTGCCGTCACGCTGGAATGTGGCGGCGCTGTCTTTTCCGCCAAAGGCAAGACAGAAATCGCGGCGGGCTGGACGGCTTTGGAGCAGGCTTTCCATGCCACACTGAAACAGAAACCGAAGCAGGCGGAACCGTCCCCGCCGCTTCCTGCGCTCACCGAGGGACAGAAGCTGACCGCCGAGGGCGCGTCCGTCAAAGAGGGCGCGACCTCCCCTCCGGCCCATTTTACCGAGGACACGCTGCTCTCCGCAATGGAACACGCCAGCGCGGAGGATTTTGCAAAGTTGGAGGACGTGGAGCGCAAGGGGCTTGGCACTCCGGCCACCCGCGCCGGCGTGATTGAAAAGCTGGTGCGCTCCGGCTTTGTGGAGCGGAAGAAAAAGCAGCTTCTCCCAACGGAAAAAGGCACGGAACTTATCAAGGTAATGCCCGATACGCTGAAATCCGCAAAGCTGACCGCTGAATGGGAGGAACGGCTGGGCGCGGTGGAGCGCGGGGAACTCTCCCCGGAGGACTTCATGGCAGGCATTTCCGCTATGCTCACCGAACTGATTAAAGGCTATCAGGGCGTGACCGTGGCAAGCGCCGCCCTGTCTGCATCCGGGCGCACGGTAATCGGTATCTGCCCCCGCTGCGGCAAAAACGTGGTGGAGGGCAAAAAGAGTTTCTTCTGCGAGGGCTGGAACGCCACGCCCCCCTGCGGCTTTGCCCTCTGGAAGAACGACCGCTTCTTTACCGGGAAGCGCAAGGAGCTGACCCGCAAGGTTGCCGCCGCCCTGCTGAAAAACGGGCGCGTCGCCATGACCGGCCTGTTTTCCGAGAAAAAAGGCGTCCTCTATGACGCGACCGTTGTGATGGAGGACACCGGAGAGAAATTTGTCCGCTTCAAACTGGAATTTGACCCCAAAACCCCCAAAAAGAAAGGAAACTGACGCTTATGGAAAAGAACATGAACGCATTTAACCGCAACCTGCACAACCTCCTGGCCATCAGCGGCACGGACGCCGCTGAACTGGCGCAGGCCCTGAACGTGGAACTGCCGGAAATGAACCGCTGGCTGAACGGCTCCGCCGCGCCGGATGTGTACCAGCTTCAGGAGATCGCCAGACGGTTCGGGATGCCCTACTCCTACTTCTTTGAGAGCAGCCAGAGCCTGCCCAACGTGCCGGAAGTGGCGGCATGGCTGGGCTTGTCGGAGGAAACGGTGGAAACCCTGCTGGCAATGGCCGATACCGAGCCGGAGGAAGTCATGGACGCGCTGGACGATGCCATTTATGCAATGGCTGCCGCTGTCCGTGCTGCGGGGGAGGTGGATACGGAATGAAGAAAGAGGAACAAAAAGACCTTTTGATTGGGGAAGAAATCGCCATCCGTCAGATTGGCGTCCCCTATGGCTGGCTCTACCGGCGCACGGAACCCGGCTATCTTCTGGCAGACGGAACCGCCCTTTTGGAATGCGAGCGTGACAGCGCAGGCCGCTATAAAGGCGGCGCGGGGCTGGACGGGGTGTACCTGCATACCGGGCGGCTCTATGTGCCGGTGCTGGCGGAGGACGGCAAAGTCCGCGCCTTTCAGGAGGTGCGCCCGGAAAACTACCTTGCCGCCGCCGAAATGAGCGCGGAGGGAAACTATAACCAGATTGACGGCATCATCAACAATGAACCGCCGCCAAAGCCCTCTGTGCTGGATGCCCTCAGCCAGTGCCGGCAGGATGCCGCCAAAGGTCACGATACGCCAAAGAAGCCCCCGCGCGGACAGGAGGTGGAGCGATGAAGCTGTCCGGAACCGAGAGGGAAACCATCGTGCTGTATAACGAAGCAGAAGCCGCCGCCAGCATCTACACCCACAATGCCGCCCTTTGCCGGCAGCTTTCCGAACTGTGCGGCACTTACCCCGGACAGGTACGGCAGACCGGGGACAACGGATATGGCGGGCTTTCCTTTGAACTGCCGAAAAAATGGGTACGCATCACCCCGCCCCGTGTCCTTACCCCTGCACAGCGGGCGGTGCTGGATCAGATGAACGAGAAAAGGCGCGGCGGCTGATTGTCCCCGCTGTCCGGCTGTGGTATAATCAAATCCGGCAGACAAATGGGAAAAACGCGGAGGATGCAGAACGTGAAAAACAGCACTACCCCCAAATGGGCAAAACAGAAGAATAAAGCGGCGCGCCACGCTGCCCGCATCCGCATGGCGCGGCAATGGCTCCCCCTCCTATACGGGGACGCACCTTGTCCGCGCCTACCGGGAAAAATTCAAGGTCGATGTGCCGACCGCGCTGAATGACTTAGAGGAAATCGGCGCACTGACCCCGGAGCAGGCAGCGGTGAAGCGGCAGGCGGAACAGAAACGCCAGGAGCATCTGCGGCGGGAACGGGAGGCAAAGAAACAGCAATCCTTTTATGACCGCTTCCCGGATTCGGACGACCGCTTTTATTTTATCGCCGGTTACACCTCCGGCGGCGCACCCTATGGCGTAACATGGGAAGAAATGGGGCTTTCCCCCTGGGAACTCCCCGGAGAAGAATCATAACAACCATCCACACACCCGGAGCAGGACGCACCTGTTCCGGGCTTTTATTTTGCGAAAAAGGAGGGAAACATGGCGAATAAGCTACAATATGTGTCGCAGCTTGCAGACCAGACCGCCAAAGCGGTCACAAGGAACGCCCACGGCTGGAAAAGCTATCTTACCACTGCATCGCGGCTCTATAAATACTCGTTTGATGAACAGCTTTTAATCTACGCCCAGCGCCCGGACGCCACCGCCTGCGCCAGCATGGAACTGTGGAATGAGGATATGCGCCGCTGGGTCAAGGCCGGCTCCAAGGGCATTGCGCTCAT
>NZ_QZEG01000128.1:0-2728 GCF_009917605.1 Anaerotruncus sp. 1XD42-93
TTCTCGGAGGACATCAAGAAATGTCTGGACAGCGGCATGAATGCGCATGTGGCCAAGCCGATTGACGTTGATGAAGTGGCGCATCTGCTGAAAAAGTATATGAAATAATACAGATTGACAGAGGCCGGTATGCAGCAAATGCACACCGGCCTCTTGCAATTTCAGAGAAGCCATGATAAGATAGAGAAAACTACTGTATATTATACAGTATAGGAGGGAGAATGGTTTGACACAGCAAATGTTTCTGGATGAACTGCGAGCGAGGCTGCGACGGCGGATTCCAGAGGAACGGGTACAAGAGATTTTGAATGACTATCGGGAATATTTTTCCGATGGTCTCGCAGAGGGGCGCGATGAGAATACGCTCTGCAGAGCATTTGGTACGCCGGCTGAGATTGTTTCGGAGCTTCAATCGGAAGGAAGATTCGGCAGTTATGGGCATCAGCATCTTTTCGACCTGATCGTCTGGGGAAGTTTCCTGCTTCTTGCATATCTGACCCTCTTTCCAATCAGCTGGAGCATACTGGAGGCGCCGCGTTTCTTACACTATGGGCTTCTGTTTGTACCGTTGATACAGATCACTCTACTTGGAACCGGTCATGCCAGATCGAGTCTCCTCTCCGAAAAAAGACGGTTAGCGGTTATGACAGGGTGCACGATTGTCCCGGTTCTGATTTTGGCTGGGCTAATCCATGTCCTTTTGCGGGTCGCAGGTGGAGAAAGCGGTTGGCTGCCGTTTGGGCCTGCGTCGTTGGGTCCTATGATGCATCATCTTTTGAAATTTGGAATGCTCATTGTGCTGGCGGCGTGGGGGATTGCCATCGTTTGGGGAGGGCGGCGTATTTTTTGGAGCGCCATGCTGTATGCTGGACTTTTTTCCACGATGCAGGAGATTGGAGAGATGCTGCATTGGCTTGACGCGCCAGAAGCGATTGCCGGGATGATATTGGAAAGCTGCATCCCGCTTTTGGTATCTGCTGCATTGTCAGCAACGTTGGGACTCCTTTTTTCAACAGCGGGAAAAGGCTTGTTGGATGCTGACATAAGCAGGCAGGCGGTTTTCAACCTGATCGGATGGGGCAGTTTTCCGCTGCTTGCATGTTTGATCTGTCTTCCGCTTATCCGCCGGGATTGGTGGATACCGTCGGTACTTTGTTATGGAATCCCGTTCCTGCCTCTGCTTCAGTGGTTCTGTGTCAAAAAGGGCCGGGGACGGTCAGTCAGGCAGCCCCCTTGGAAAAAAAGCGCAATCATGCTGGCAGGGTGCATAGCATTCCCAATTTTGACCTTGATTGTGTCCAGCTGCATTCCGCTGTGGTTTACCCGAAAAGGAGACGGCTGGATTCCACACGGTTCTGTATCCATTCTGGCGCCGCTCGTAACCGGGCTTGTGGTGGCTGGAATGTTGATTGCATTGGTTGGATGGGAGTGTTCCTTCCTCTGGGGGAGGGAAGGGGTAGACTGGCTGGCATTTCTCGATGCGGGATTATTTGCCGCGCTGTACGAGCTTTCTAAGTTTCTCTACTATTTGGATGATCCGGAAAAGATGCATGGAGCACTATTGGCCTGCTGTAATCCGCTCTGGTGGGGGATAGCTCTGGCAGGATACGCGCTTCTGCGTCAGAAAGGATGGAAAGATGATTGACCGGCAGATGCTCAAAGGGGTGGTAGAAATGGCTCTGCTTTGGCTTGTTGAGCAGCAGGAGCCTTATGGATATGAGCTGCTTCGCCAGATGTCGGAGCGATTTCCGGATTTGCAGGAACGGACGGTTTATGCGATTCTTCGCCGCCTGCATGAGAATGGAGACACTGAAACCTTTACCAAAGAGTGTTCCGGAGGTCCTGTGCGAAAATATTATCGGATCACTGGAAAAGGCCGGGAGCGTCTGCAAGAGATGATTAAAAATTGGAGGGAACTGGAACGAATGATACAGGAACTGGGAATTTAAGTAGAATTATTGTGGCATTTTTCATCCATAGCCGCAGGGATCAAAAGTTGAGGACAAAATTTTAAAATAGGAAAAAAGGGCGCTCTGCGGAATCCCGCAGAGCGCCCTAAAAAACTAGCTTATTCTTTTTTTGCAAGCTCTTTCTTGACTGCCTCGGTCAGCAGCGGCAGGATTTTGTGTACATCCCCGACAACGCCGAAATCCGCAACCTCAAAGATCGGAGCGCCCGGGTCCTTGTTGATCGCGATGATGATCTCCGAGTCCTCCATGCCCGCCAGATGCTGGATTGCGCCCGAGATGCCGCACGCGATATACAGGTTCGGACGGACCGTCTTACCGGTCTGGCCGACCTGACGGTCTTTCTCGACCCAGCCCGCATCTACGCATGCACGCGATGACGAGATCGTTCCGCCCAGAACCTCTGCGAGGTCCTCCAGCAGCTTGAAGTTCTCCGGACCGCCCATGCCGCGTCCGCCAGACACCAGGATTTTCGCATCCTGAATGTCCATCTTGCCCGCAGTTTTCTTGACGATCTCGAGGATTTCCACATTCTTGTGGGACGCCAAGTCTGCAACCTCGAATTTCTCGATCTGCGCCTGAGCGCCGTCTTTGACCTCGCCCTTCTGCATAACGCCCGGGCGGACGGTTGCCATCTGCGGGCGGTGGTCCGGGCAGAGGATGGTCGCCATGATGTTGCCGCCGAACGCTGGACGGGTCATCATCAGGTTTTTGCTCTCCGGGTCGATCTCCAGCTTGGTGCAGTCCGCGGTCAGGCCGGT
>NZ_QZEG01000129.1:0-2717 GCF_009917605.1 Anaerotruncus sp. 1XD42-93
CGTTTCCCGCCGCGCTGAAAAGTTTTGCGTCAATAACTCAAAAAAGCACTTGACAAAATGCTTCATGGGGCGGGGCTGACGACATAAAGCCGTACACAGACCCGGTATTTGAGAACAATATCCCCTTAACGCAGACGGAACGGCTCACCATGAACAGCCGCCCGAAGCAGCCGAAATACGCAAGAAACAAAAATATTCTTGTAATCGGCGGTTCCGGCAGCGGCAAGACCCGGTTCTTTGTGAAACCGTCGCTCATGCAATGTACGTCAAAGGATTTTCCAACGTCGTATATCGTCACTGACCCGAAAGGAACACTGATTTTGGAAACCGGGAAAATGTTGCAGCGGTACAAATACCGTATCAAAGTGCTAAATACGATTAACTTCAAAAAATCCATGAAATACAATCCCTTTGCCTATCTGCGGAGCGAAAAGGACATTTTGAAATTAGTCAATACCATTATCGCCAACACCAAAGGCGACGGGGAAAAATCCGGCGAGGATTTCTGGGTGAAAGCGGAAAAGCTCTACTACACCGCACTAATCGGCTACATCTGGTATGAAGCCCCGGAGGACGAGAAGAACTTCACGACGCTGCTTGAAATGATAAATGCGTCGGAAGCCCGCGAGGACGACGAGGATTTCCAGAACCCGGTTGACCTCATGTTTGAACGTCTGGAAGAAAAAGACCCGGAACATTTTGCAGTCAAGCAGTACAAAAAATACAAACTTGCGGCGGGCAAGACCGCAAAAAGCATACTTATCTCATGCGGCGCGAGGTTAGCCCCATTCGACATTAAGGAGCTGCGGGAGCTTATGGAAACCGACGAAATGGAGCTTGACACCATAGGCGACAGAAAGACCGCCCTTTTCGTGATTATCAGCGACACCGACGATACTTTTAACTTTGTCGTGAGTATTCTCTACACACAGCTATTCAACCTCTTGTGCGACAAAGCAGATGATGAATACGGCGGGCGGCTTCCCGTCCATGTAAGGTGCTTACTTGATGAATTTGCGAATATCGGGCAGATACCAAAGTTTGAAAAGCTCATAGCCACCATACGGAGCCGGGAAATCTCCGCGTCAATCATCTTGCAGAGCCAGTCACAGCTAAAGGCAATCTACAAGGACAACGCCGATACCATAGTCGGCAACTGCGACACCACGCTTTTCTTGGGCGGCAAGGAGAAAACCACCCTTAAAGAAATATCGGAAATTTTAGGAAAAGAAACGATAGACAGCTTTAACACGTCCGAAACAAGGGGGCGGGAGCTTTCGCATGGGCTGAACTATCAGAAATTGGGAAAGCAGCTTATGACGGAAGATGAAATTGCAGTCATGGACGGAGGGAAATGTATCTTGCAGCTACGCGGGGTGCGCCCGTTCTTTTCGGACAAATTCGACATAACGAAGCACCCGAAATACAAGTACCTGTCCGACGCAGACCCGAAGAACGCCTTTGACATGGAAAAGCACCTAAGACGCCGCCCCGCCATTGTCAAACCCGACGAGGTTTTTGACTATTACGAGATTGACGCGGCAGACTTACAGGAGGACGCAGACCATGAGGAAACGTAGCGCAGAGGAAAAACAAAAGCAGCTTGAACGGTTTTTAATGAATGTTGCGGAAGCCGCCGACGCTGCATTATGGGAGTATTGGCGGGAAAAAGAAGCGGAACACCGCCGTTTTGCAACGGAGTATGTCACGCGCCGGGGGCTTATCCCGCAACAGTGACAGCATGGCAGACCGCCGGGGGACAGGGGAAGCTACACTTCCCCTACGCTGCCTTGCGGCAGCTACCCCTTTGTGAACTTGCGGGAAGCGAACACCTTGCTATGCAAGCTATTCACTTCCCGCAAGTCTGAATAATACCCGTCCGGCAGCACAGCGGGACACCGAAAGGAGGAATGGAAGCAATCACATATATCAATATCGGCTACATGATACGCGCCCCTACTTTCCGGCGCAGTACACAGCGGCAGGAGCCGCACCCCTTACAACTGAATACCGCCGCGCCGCAGAACTTACGCAGCGCGGGGACAGCCGCCTTTACCAGAGGGCGGTTTTTTTGTGCGGCGGCATATGCTGACCGCCTTTTGTCCGCTTGCCGGACAGCCGCAGACGCGGCAGAAAGGATATATTTATGGCATTTTTCAATAGCGCAGTAGACGTTTTGCAGACCCTTGTTGTAGCACTTGGAGCCGGGCTTGGTATCTGGGGCGTGATTAACCTCATGGAAGGCTACGGCAACGACAATCCGGGCGCGAAAAGTCAAGGCATGAAGCAGCTTATGGCGGGCGGCGGCGTCGCCCTTATCGGCATGACCCTTGTACCGCTGCTTTCCGGGCTGTTCGGTTAAGAAGCGCGGGTAAAGGCTTATGCAGAGCATACTTGACGCGATTAACGAATGGATAAAGGAAATCCTCATAGGAGCCATAAACGGTAATCTGTCAACTATGTTCGGGGACGTGAACGAAAAAGTCGGCACTATCGCCGCAGAGGTAGGGCAGACCCCGCAAGGGTGGAACGCAAATATATTCTCCATGATACAGACCCTTAGTGAGAATGTAATCGTACCCATTGTCAACGCCAATTTGAAATTGTAAGAAAACGCCGAAGAAATTTTGTAGTTTTTCGGCGGGGGGGGGGTAACAAAACTAAGCGTTTCCTTGCTCAAAAAGAGTGTTCACGATTTGCTGTTTCTGACGCATAAA